>CAUZOD010000258.1:0-4648 GCA_963581115.1 Phycisphaerae bacterium
CCTTTTTGGCGTCACCCATCGGGTTTCCCTGTCACCGTGGCATGTTGATCGTCCGAACCCCTGTTTTCCAAGGATTTGGCGCAAATCGCGTGCCAAAGCACGGGAAGTCAACTGGGAAATGCGGGATAAAATTACCATCACAAAATTCAGCACCACATGCGTCACCCATGATGGTCTTTTTCTCTAGCAAACACTCACGTCTAATAGCATATGCGATGCCATTACGATGATAAACTGGTTTCAATTGCTGACGATCAATTATCTCTTTACCCCTTTAAACATCCCCTTTTCTACGGTTAATTGTTTGAATGGGTGAGATTAAATGGACGGGCAACGGGGTGGAATCTTGTAAAAAGGAGGGCTTTGGGCTAAGTGTTAAAGGGTGATGGGGATTGAAATCACTATCAGTAAGCCATTTTAGCGAACTGCACAAATGAGAGAAAGCAATTTCATGCAGAAGCACATCCTGGGTGGATGAAAAAACTCCAGAAACGGAGTTTGACATGCCGAGTGTGTAGTGTATCCTAAACACTCACAACAAGGGGGCAGTTGACGCGATGAGTGACCTGGGAAGCTATCTTCGAAAGAAACGCGAGGCCCTGCGGGCCGACGACGCGCGGTTTTCGATCCGCCAGGTCGCGGCTCGCATCGATGTCCAGCCGTCCTACCTGAGCAAGGTTGAAAGGGGACAGGAAGCACCGCCGTCGGAGAAGACGCTCAGGCGACTGGCCCAGGACCTTGGCGAGGATGTCGACATGCTGCTGGCGCTGGGGGGGAAGATCTCCTCGGACCTGGCCCAGATCATCCGTAAACGTCCCATGTTGTTTGCCGAGTTGATACGTGATTTGAAGGATATGCCGGACCATGCAGTGTTGCGGATTGTCCGTGAAGTGCGGGACGGAAACTGGTAGTTTTTGATAGAAGGGGAGCACCCATGATCGAATTGAAAAATAACACACTCTCTTTTAGTTGTCCCGAAATCCACCCGGACGCGCGGCTGGATATTGAGTTTCAGCGGACGCTATTGAGTTTCAGCGGACGCTGCGGATTCCAGATGATGGGACCGATTACCCCCTGCCCGCAGGGCTGGGAGCTTTTCCCATCGAGCATGTGGATGACCATATGCGGAAGGCACCCCGGCACTGGCTCGAGCATGGTGGCGTGATGCTGCCGATGTACCAGGCCGAGGCGATGTGGATTAACTTCGAATCCAGTTACATCAGCGACCGGGAAACGAACTACCCGTTCGCCGTCAGGATCGCGGCCGGGAAAATCGATGCCGTTACCGGGGAGAGCTGGACGGACAAGCTTCAGCCGTCGCCGCAGAACTATGTGATGATCCCGGAGCAGCCCTGGCTTGACGGCTTTTGTGTTGAGCAGGGGGTAATCCGGCAGTTCGTTGCCATGCCGCTTGGCGAGGGTTACTCGGCCGAGGAACAGATCACGGGCAAGGCCGAGTTCGGCGGCCTGCAGATCATGGCCTACCCGATGAAGAAAGATGCCTTCGAAAGAAACCACCCGGTAATAGAAAGGCAGTACGATGAGGATCGCATGGCGGTGGATTGCCTGGTGCCGCCAATTTGCTCGAAGCCAGCCCCCTCGGCAGAGATGGGGTTGGGAGCCGGCGGGCGGATGCGGCAGCAGATCTACGACGATCACTACGATTTTGCTGACTGGGATCTTTCCACTCACAGCCGCTGCTTTGTGCACCTGACTAACTCCATGAACTGGCAACAGGTAACGGGCCAGCAGCCGCCAACCGAGCCGCCGACGGCCGAGACGTACAGTCAGGCTGGAGTTCCCTGGTTTGACCATTACCGGGAACAGCCGGTGGTCGCCGGATCGAGCGTGCTTCGCGGCCTCAAGAGCGTTGTCACGCTGGACAAGGAGAAAGGCGGCCAGGCGGTGCCTGAAAATGACTCGGTTGTCATTGACAAGGTGATTCAACTGCGTGAGCCCCTGGCTACTGGCCAGGTCCGAGAAGGAAAGTTCTAAAAGGAAAAATATTGGGAGGAATCACCGGTGATCCTTTTTCTTTGCCTACCGACTGGCAACTAACACAAGGGTATTTGATCGGGCCAGAAGCCAACCTCTACCACGCGAACTTGACCGGATCGGACCTGACCGAAGCGAACCTGGCCAGCGCGTACCTGAGGAACGCGGACCTGTACAGCGCGAACCTGACCGGCGCGGAGTACGTCGAAACCAGCACCGGCAGCCCCTACTACTATCCCAACACAATGCTCTCCTCTGGCTTCGACCCCGTTGTCCAAGGCTGGCGCTTGGCACTTTATTGCGACTTTACCCCAGACGCTGCTTGTGACTTGGCAGACATCAACCAGATGTTCCAGGCCGGTAATCTAGTAACTGGCGTAACCACCTCGGTGTCCACCGACAGACTGGACCTGGTTGACAACGACATCATTGACGCAGCAGACATCACGGAGTGGCTCGCACAGGCAGCTACCACAAACGGCCACGGTTCACCCTACCTGCGTGGTGACACTGAACTTTACCGCGACGTGGACATCACTGACTTCAATGCGTTGGCCAGTCACTTCGATCCCACGGGGGATGGAGATCCAGTAAACGGCCCGTTTTGGAATGAAGGCAATTTTGATGGTGATGGCGACACCGACATTACCGATTTCAATCTTTTGGCCGCTAATTATATGCCAGGCGGCTATGCCACGTCGGCCATACCCGGACCGTCCTCCATGGTGCTTTTGCTCCTGGGTCTCGGCTGCGTCATGTTCCTTTACTGTAGCCGATCGCGGAGATGGGGTCCCTGATCGTCAGACTTTGAACCGCTACCCCCGCTCCTTCGTCTCGCCGGGACTCCATATATAACTCCGACGGAAGTGCTGACCGCGCGCGGTATGGACGGCGAGCCGAATGAACTGACCTACGTGGAGATGGACTCCTATGCCCCTTGAATTCACTATTTCCTCCTTGTAGGCTCAGATCTGTCGGCGGAAATCAAATTTTCTATCAGTTTCCAGAGCAAGACCGTGGGTACAATGAACAGCATCGATGTCCTGGTGTGAAGAACCGTTTTGTGATTCTAACCCGCGAGGTATGCGATGGCACTGCGATGGAGCCTGTTTGCGTGTTGGATGGTCTTTGTCCTTCCGCCCCCAGACGCTGTTTCCACAGAGGCTGGTTGTCCCCTGTTTAATGGCCGGGACCTGACGGGCTGGCAAACCGTGGACGGCAAACCAATCCAAGACGGCTGGGAAGTTGTCGACGGCGAGATTCACCTGCGAAACGACCGCGGGAGGGTGGGTGATATCGTCACCACCCGGCAGTTCTGTAACTTCGATCTTCAGTTCGAGTGGAAAATCACAGCCGGAACCAACAGCGGGGTGAAGTACCGCGTGCGTAATTTTTCAGGCCGTGTGCTGGGGTGCGAGTTCCAAATCCTTGACGATGCCATGTACCCGGAAGTCGATCCCAAACATTCGACGGGTTCTCTTTACGACATGTATCGACCGACCCGCTCCAAACGTCTCCATCCTGCGGGTCAGTACAACCACGCCCGCATTCTTGTTTGCGGAAGTCATATCGAACACTGGCTAAATGGCCGGCGCCTTCTTACGGCCCGTGTCGGTGGTTGTCGCTGGCGCCAACAAAAGGCGAACAGCAAATTCTCCGATGTCTCCGGTTTCGGAGAGGTCGGTCCCGGCCGTATCATGCTCACCGACCACAACAGCGAGGTGTGGTACAAGAACCTGACGCTGCGCCCTCTGGCAACTCACCCGGGCCTCCTTCCGGCAACACCTGGTCACCCATTTCGGCGACTTGGTTTATCGCGAACGCGATTTCTTTTTCGACGCTGCCGTTAGTTGTCCGGGGTTGCCAAACTTTTAAATTTCCTGTCAGTAATCAAATTTCCTATCAGTAGGCCCGCCATCGACGAGCTGGACCGGGGCACCGTATCGCTGATGCCACAAGGGATCGATAAGACGCTTTCCGTGTATGAGCTGCGGGACATTCTGGCATTCCTGTCGACGTGCAAGAGCGACGGTGAGTGATCAATCAACAATTTGTCACGAACAGGAATCTTCCCCATGGACCGACCACTTCATCGACTTCCATGTGAATAACTTCAACGGCGGCACGGTCAGCGGTAATACGGCCAGCTCGAACGGCAGCGACGGCACGATCAGCGGAAACCCTAGCCTGGGCTTCTATGTGAAAAACTTTAACGGCGGCACGTTCAGCGGTAACACGGCCAGTGGAAATAGCGGCGACGGCTTCTTGGTGAACACCTTCCCTGGCGGCACGCTGAGCGGCAATACGGCCACCTCAAACAGCGATGACGGCTTTCAGTTTGGCGGCACTGGACCATTCGACGGCGACGGCTTCAGCCTCTCTAACACGGCCACGTTCGGGTCAAACGTATCGAGCGATAATACGGCGCAGGGTTACAACATCGAAGGGACGCCACAGACGGGCAAGGACACCAACACCGGCAATGGAGGCGGTAACAATAACTTCTAGCCGCTCGGGTGATCTTCGCTGAAACCTGGGAAACGATTAGGAGGTGACCACCCCCCCGTCCCCCCACGACCTTACCGCATCCGCACCCTATCTACACAGTCCGCCAGGGCCTCGGGGATCGCGTATCCGTTGCTGACGAACCACT
>CAUZOD010000259.1:0-4646 GCA_963581115.1 Phycisphaerae bacterium
TGCGGAAAACATGGCCACGACTACTTGAAAGTTCGCATCGGTCCTTTGAACTTTGGCCCGATGTCCATCTTGCCCCGCTTCCTTGGCCGACGGAACATCACAGCGATGAGTCCCAAATGTGTAATCAGAGACTAGCGGCGTTATTTGTTGGTTCGATGGCGATTGAATCGGTGCCGAGCGTCATATTTCCCGGGGAGGCCAACCCCAATCCATTGGTGGATGGCATCGAGATAAATCGACTGTGTACAGCTATGACGTGGATGATCCGGGACGGGCTTGAGATTGATCAGGCTCGCAGTGACCTTCTGGAATTGAGCGAGGAGTTGGTCAAGTCTTATGAAGAGCTTTACTTTCTCTACCAGTTGTCTGCAAACATGACCGTTGACCAGTCGCCGGAGATACTGCTTGCTCAGGCGTGTGATCGGTTGCGTGAAGTTTCTGGATTCCGTGGCCTGGCAATCCAGTTGAACGAGACAGAAAAGAGGTTGGACGGACTGTCACAGAGAACATTTGCCTCTGGTTCCTTTGACCGCGCGGATGCCCCTGTAGCAGATATATGTCGCTCGCTTGTGCGGGATGCGTCAGCAGGAGCGAATCCATGGATCATTGATGATACGTCGGAGGTGAACATCCCGGCTTTGGCCTCGTTGGACTCAACAGCTCTGGTCGTACGATTGTGTGTTGAAAAAAATTATCTCGGAATGATGATCGGGGGAAGTAAGCTGGATGGCAATCAGATCAGCAGTGTTGATTCCAAACTGTTCAAATCGCTAGCTGATAACCTCAGTGTCTTTCTTGAGAACCTCATGCTGTATGACGACATGCAGTCGATGTTTCTCGGGACCTTGCACGCCTTGACTTCAGCTATTGATGCCAAAGATTCGTATACCCGTGGCCATTCCGAGCGAGTTGCGCTGATGTCGCGATTAATTGCGCATGCGGCGGGTCTGGACGATGCGCAGAGCGAACGCCATTATTTGGCAGGTCTTGTGCATGATGTGGGTAAGATCGGCGTGCCCGAAATTGTTCTTCAAAAGCCGGGCCGACTGACGATAGAGGAGTTTGGACAGATCAAGAGGCATCCAGAGATCGGGGCTCGGATTCTCAAGGACATCCGCCAAATGGCGGACCTGATCCCCGGGGTGCTCCATCACCACGAGCGATGGGGTGGGGGAGGCTATCCTCATGGTCTTTCGGGTAATCAAATTCCTCTGATCGGTCGCATCATCGGTTTGGCGGATGCTTTTGATGCAATGAGTTCAGATCGAACTTACCGCCGGAGGATGAGCCCGGTGGAAGTTTTGGCCGAGGTTGAGCGTTGTAGCGGAACACAGTTCGATCCGGTGTTATGCCGATGCATGCGCGACATTGATCTGACCCCATTTGTCACCCTGTCACGCAAGCATCGGGAAGCAGAGGAGTATGGCATGTCACGAGCGGGATAAGGATCGATCAAGGAAGATTCTACGTAAAGGACGCAGATAATTACGCAGTGGCAAGACTGCAACGGGATTTCATGGGGCAAATCGCCGACTTCACGGGGGAAGATTTTGACAAATGGGTAAGCAAGACCATTCGGTCATTCAACCTGATCTGCTCATAGTGGGGATTATGAACTTTGCCGCATATGCACTGTTCGTGTTCTATTCAGCGGGATTCTTCTCAGTTTGATCACTGATCCTGATTCATCTGGACCCGCAGTCAATCGAATCATATGTGTTGTCCAAGCACGTTAATCGATTCTTTCGAAAGAATCCGGTTGAAATATTGGTCTAGACATCTAGATCTTTGGCATTTTCTGCGTGTTCCATGATGAAACGGAATCGTGCAGCAGGATCCTTACCCATCAGGGCGCTCATGACACGATCGGTTTCCAGGCTGTCAACGATTTCGACGCACAAGAGGTGGCGAGTGTTGGGATTGAGCGTTGTTTCCCATAGTGTCTTGGGCATCATTTCTCCAAGTCCCTTGAAGCGAGTGATCTCGGTCGAACGGACACCCGCGTGATTGGCATGTTCTGCAAGTATCCGATCCCTGTCTGCATCGTCGGTGGCCCAATGCGTTTGCTTGCCCATCGAAATCCGGTACAGAGGTGGCACGGCAATGAATATGCGCCCGTCGTCGATGAGTTCACACATGTGCCGGTATAGAAAAGTCAAGAGAAGCGTTGTGATATGGTGTCCGTCGGAATCGGCGTCGGCTAGGAGAATGATCCGCTGGTACCGCAATCGTGATAGATCCAGATCCTTGCCTACGCCACAGCCGAGCGCGGTCACCAGATCAGCCAGTTCCCGATTGTCGAGTACTTTTTTCAATGAAGCAGTTTCGGTATTCAGCACCTTGCCGCGTAGTGGCAGGATTGCTTGGTGGGTTCGATCACGCCCCTGCTTAGCGCTGCCACCAGCTGAGTCGCCTTCTACAATGAACAATTCCGAGTCTGGCCGATGATTGGATGTGCAGTCAGCGAGTTTTCCAGGGAGCGTGAGGCGCCCGGAGGTAGCAGTTTTTCTAGTAATTGAGGCGGACGCCGCACGAGATGCTTCTCGTGCCCGTGCAGCGAGAATAATTCTAGCTACGATCGCTTCGGCGGTGGTACGATTGTGGTTGAGCCAGTACTCCAGCGCGGGGCGACTCGTCCCATCAACCAGGGCTTGTACCTCGGGATTGTTCAGTCGTTCCTTGGTCTGCCCTTGAAACTGCGGATCGGTGATGAATATACTCAGTACACCCACGATCCCTTCCCGGATATCTTCATGCGTGATCTTGATGCCGCGCGGGCCAAGGTTATGGGTCTCAATATAATTGCGAATCGCTTTGGTCAGACCTGCACGCATCCCATTTTCATGAGAACCACCGGCATCAGTAGGTATTCCGTTTACATAGGAACGGATGTACTCATCGGTAGATTCAGTCCATTGAAAGACTAATTCAATGCGTGCCTCATTCCTGCCTTTATTTTCCTTTCTGAGTACGAAAGGTGACTCGCCGATTGGTTTTGCGTGGCGCTGCTTAAGGAGCTTCTGTACATAATCTAAGAGCCCCTGATTGTGCTGAAACGAGTGTTTGCGATGATGGAGTTGGTCGTTATAGATCACGCGGAGGCCAGAGTGCAAGAAACTAGTGATTTCAAGACGTTGTTGTATCGTCTGGGAATCAAATTCATTGTGGGGGAAGATCATCTGGTCGGGGCAAAAATATATCGTGGTGCCGCTGCCACGCACGGAAGATTTCTTGCGCAGAAGTTTGGTCTTGGTCTTGCCCCGAGAAAATTCCATCTTGTATTCACGACCGTCCCGTTTGATAGTCGCCACGAGTTTTTTTGACAGAGCATTCACTACCGAGGCACCCACTCCATGCAGACCTCCGGATGTTTTGTAGCCTCCTCTTCCGGCATCGAACTTCCCGCCGGCGTGAAGTGTGGTGAGGATGATCTCGATTGCTGGTTTTTTGTACTTGGGGTGCAGGTCGACAGGAATGCCTCGTCCGTTGTCAGAAATGGTTAGCGATGTTCCATCTGCGTGGAGTGTGACCGTGATTTCTGAAGCGTATCCGTTCATCGCTTCATCAACTGCGTTGTCAAGAATCTCCCACACTAGATGATGCAGTCCGGTGGTGTTGACGCCACCGATGTACATGCCGGGACGTTTGCGCACCGGTTCAAGCCCTTCGAGTACATCGATGTCATGGGCTGTGTAGGATGGGGTTTTCGCATCCAGTTTTTTGGTGACTGCGGTCATCCTGTCAAACTCTTGCTTGCCCAGATCAGGTACTTGGTAGTTCGGTCAATTGGGGTGAACACACATCGTTGCGGACGATAGCTGAGAGTCGTCCATTCTTCTGTATTTCAACTCCCTTGCCGCCACGGCCCGTCGTACGATACTTTGCGGTGCTAATCGTCTTTTCGGCGCCTCGGTGCGTGCGAACTCGGAGTAGATCACGCTCTGTATTTGATGCCTTGAATCCGAGCAAGTGATCGTCCGTCGCCAGTTTAATGAGCATGACTCCCTTGCCGGGACCAGACAGGTAGTTGATTTCATCTACCGGACAGACCATGGCCCGGCATTGTACCGAGGCTGTCAGCAGAGTTTCATCACCATGAATCTTTGCCACTCCTGTGATTTCGGCGCCTGACTTGGGACGAGCATATCGGCGTCCATTGCGTGTGCTTGGTTCCACGAAAGGTTCCAAGCCGAAACGCAGTGCAAATCCATCGCTGCTGACCGCAACGACGTGGGTTTCAGGAGCATATTCTGATCCTGGCTCTTCCCGGATGTCGCCGATGGCACGTGGATCCAAGCTGAAGGCCGCCACGATTCGTTCTCCATCCTTGAGCTTGAATAGTTTTTGAATGGGTTCTCCGTGACCTGTGGTTGCGGGTATGTCGATGATCCGACAGGTATACGCCACACCATAGTTCGAAAGGAACAGGATGGTCGCTCGGGTGGATCCGACTTCACACACCAGAACAGAGTCCCCTTCGCGCAGTCGTGTGTTCATAGGATCCCGGATCTCTTTTTGGCGCTTGACCCACCCATCTGTTGTGACCAGTACGTGATTGTCTTCGGCTACGATGAAATCTTCAGCACTGAACTCTGGTTCGTCCTGAACTGAATCAATGATTGTACGGCGGGGATCATGGCAGGCGT
>CAUZOD010000260.1:0-4609 GCA_963581115.1 Phycisphaerae bacterium
CGGAGTGAAGATAGAGAACAGGTGGCGGGCTGTCTTAACTAAGCCGATCCCTTCTTGGGCAATAGCTCTGGTTGTGGTTGTACTCGTTCAAGTCGCTGGGCAGCGAGCAGAAATGGCAATAAAATGGGACGCGGAAGGCCGGTCACCAGTCGAAAGTCTCAAGAGCTTTCAGGAACTGTGGCTCTCGTGCGATCGTGACACGCAAAATGCTCTTTTGGAGAGTCGATTACTTCTTGTTCAGATAAGCCGTGAATCTGGGATTTCGCGTTATCCGGGATTCCCATCAGCGGTGAGCGGGCTTGCAAATATCAGGGCCCTGCAAGGCGAGTCTGGCGAAGCAATGACCTTGTACGAGGAGGGACATCAGATCCTGTCCGAACATCTCGAGTCAGGATATCCGGACATTATTCAGATCGAACAGAATATCTCCCTTGCTCGGGAACTCCAAGCCCGCCTGTAAGTGGGAGTGACAGCGAAGACAACAAATTTTCCCGGATCAAGGGACATGGCATCCGACTTGGCTCCGGGTCTGGCCTAGAGCCGCGATTGTTATAATGGTTGCTGCGGCGGCCAGGAAGAAGGAGCCAGTTGTGACGCCCAAGCAGATTTTGGGACTCTGGTACGGGGCAAGTCGCAGCGGGGATCTGCGTTAAGAACGGGTATCCGCTACCCAAGAGTATTGTATCCACAAAGCGATTGGCCCAACTGAGCAAGGCAAGCCACAGGTGCGAATGCCATGAAGCGATCTAGTAAAAACCGTAGGGGCGCTCGGGGTAAGATTCGTATCGGTGTGGTTGGAGTTCGCCGCGGCCAAGCTATCGCCCGTAGCGCCGGACCCCTTCTGGGCATCGAATTGGTTGCGTTGTGCGATACCTGGCGTCAGCGGCTGGATGAAGCTGGGGACCAACTGGGTGTTACCACCTACGAGGATTACGATCGCTTCCTCGAGCATGACATGGATGCGGTCATCCTGACCAATTATTTTCATGAACATGCACCCTTTGCCATCAAGGCCTTGGGTGCCGGTATGCACGTGATGTCCGAAACCTCGGCCTGCTCCACGCTGGCCGAGGCTGTGGCGCTGATCGAAGCGGTGGAGAAAAGCCAGAAGACGTACATGTTTGCTGAGAATTATCCCTATATGGCCTTCAACCAGGAGATGCGCCGGCTCTACCGCTCCGGGTTGATCGGCGACTTCAAGTACGGTGAGGGTGAGTACGTGCATCCGATGTCCACCGAGAACCTTAATCTTCTGGCTCCAGGCGAGAATCATTGGCGCAACTGGATCCCCGCCACCTATTACTGCACGCATGCACTGGCGCCTCTGATGTTCATTACCGACACTTGGCCCGTGAAGGTCAACGGATTCATCATCCCTCGTGACACTCGTGACCCCGTCCACCGGAACACGGCAAAACTCAACGATCCGGCTTCCATGATTGCACTGCGGATGGACAATGACGCGGTGGTGAAGTTGCTGCAGGTGTCACTGCGTGGCGAGGGCATCTGGGTGCGTGTTCATGGCAATCGCGGTCTTATGGAGAACCTTCGTGGCCTAGGTAATCAGATGCTTCGTATTCGCCGGGAGGCGTTTGAAAAGAAACGGGGCGAGCCGGTGGAGCGGATTTATAGTCCGGAATTTCCGACGAAGCACGCCCAGGCACTAAAGGCAGGCCATGGCGGGGGTGATTTCTTCACGAGCCACTACTTTGTCGAAGCGATTCGATCTGGCAAACCCCCATTTCTGGACGTTTATCGGGGCGTTGCCATGTCAATCGTTGGTATTCTCGCGTATCGTTCGGCTTTAGACGATTCTAACAGTGTCGTTATACCTGACCTTCGAAAGAAGTCCGTGCGCGGTCGATACCGCCACGACCATTGGTCAGCGGACCCAACGCGGCGCAAGAAGGGCAACCCCTGGCCGAGTATTCTTGGCAACGTCAAGCCGACAACTGCGGGATTGGCAATGGCGCGCAAGACCTGGCGGAAAATGGGGTATGACGGATCTGGAAGTTCAACCGTAATTCGCCCGGGGAAGTAGCCTCTATCTGAAGCTGAAGAGGCAGGTACGCGATATTATTTATCAGTGATTCCATTTCTGATTTTCTTCAGATCCTTCAAAACCAGACGCAGGATCCTGTCACAGAATTTCAGTCCGTGGTGTGGCCGACCTTCATCCTTGCGATCCAAGCCTTCATTGCGATGTGAGTTTGGCCTCTGGCGGTGATCCCCGCATTGTGTGGGGTCCGTCGGGGATGATTCCGATGCGTATTGCTCAACAGAATGCAGGATTCGCTGCTCGGCGTTGCCCAGGCCGATCACCGGGTTGACCGCCAGTTGTTTGAATCCGGCAGGGGCTCTAGGCCATCGCTCACCAGCCGGATCCGCCAGCGGTGAGATCGAGTCCTCCTCAATTATGGTGACATTTTAGGGCACCTGAAGTGTTAGCCCCGATCATCCATAAAGCAGCTGGATGCATTTTTGCAAGTAGTGATCTTTCGTTTCTGGACAGGCAAATTCAGGTGTGGGTTGTGCTGTAGACGCAGAGCATAGTACCAGGGCGGCGGGGAGCGACCTGCAAGGACCGGGCATGCTCTTTTGGAATATGTAAGATATTACAAGACCTAGGACCATCCTGTTATTACGAAGGCCAGAACCCCACTTGCCATCGTTGTGCCAGTGGAGTTTGTCTGCGGAGAGTAACGTCGTGAAATTACATCATCTGATGATCATGCTGACCGGTTTCTGTCTGGTGGGATCGCCTCTGCAAGCCGATGAAGCTGCTGCGACGGCAGCAGCAACGGCATTCTTCGAGGAGCATCCGAACCCCATCGATCTTGAGCAGAGAGCAGATCGCATTCTTTTTGCCAATCGCCTCATCGGTCTCGAAATTCAGCAGTACGAGGGCGGATTTCAACTCAAGCGCCTGTACGGCATCGAGCAGGATCAGGACTATCTGGTTCGCGCCGACGGCGAGGCGGGGCACGAACTGTTTGAACTGAAGATGACATTGGATCCCATTCACGTGGGCCGGGACGACAGTCACCTGACCAAGGCCAGCTTGATGGGCATCATCGAAGAGATGGCATGGGGAATAAATCCCAAGGAGGAGCGGCTCGACTTTCCCGTCGCGGCACGCGGGGCTCAGGAAGCGACCTGGCGGAAGGAGGCCAGGGGCTCCGACATCGTGCTCTACCTGGAGATGAAAGGCTTCGACGCGAAAGAGGACGAAGGCGTGTTGGATGTCCGCGTGACGGTCAGGCTTCGCGAGGATGATCCCCTGTCCTATTGGCGACTGGCGATCAAGAATCGCGGAGATCGATACGGAATCGATCGGGTCTTCTTTCCCATTGTTCCGCTGGCTCCCATTGCCGAAGCGAAGCAGAACGTATTCATCTATCCCCGCGAACGCGGCGGGTACGCGGAAGATCCCTTCAACGCCCCCAAGGGCTTCGGCGCGGGCTTGCAAGGTCACCGATACTACTCCCTGCACCTCAACATGCAGTTTGAGGCCTTGTACAACCAGAGCAGCGGCAAGGGAATCTACCTGGCCACGCAGGACCCCACCCCGAACCTGGTCCACACCCAGATCGTCAATACGCCGACCGAGATCGTCTGGCGTCCCGGGCACTTCCCCCCGAATCACACCTATGCGCAAGAGGACTACGCGGTGCCCTATGACTGTGTTTTGGGGCCGTTCCAAGGCGACTGGTTCGATGCCTGCCAGATTTATCGCACCTGGGCGCTGCAGCAGTCCTGGTGCCGCAAAGGTCCATTGGCCACGCGTACCGATGTGCCGCAGTGGTACAAGAAAGCGCCGTTATTCTTTTACACCACCGTGGGCGATTCAGCGGAGGGAACACATTCCAAAGAAGAGAACTTGCGGTTGGCAGCAGATCAATTCATCCGGTTCCTCGAGTGGGCGGACATGAAGTTGCCGTTCCAGCTGTACGCCTGGGAGAAGTTCGTGCCCGGCATGACGGCATTTGAGCGCCCGACCAATTTGCGTCGGCGGCGCTCGCAGGGCCGATGGGCCAATCTGGCTGGGCACAACTGGTATGACGGCAACTATCCTAAGCTGCCGGCGCTGCCCAATCTGGCGTCGGAATGCGATCGTCTTCGTGAAGCAGGCGGTGTGGTGATTCCCTACACCGCACTTGAACTGTTTGATCAGGGCCCGGATGAGAATTCGCCCTACGCGGCCGAGGCCCGGCCGCACATCACGCGGGACTTGTACGGGGCGATGCGCGTCTGGGGAGGGCATCGCACCTGGCAGCCCTGCGCCTGGACCCCTTGGTGGCGCAACCGGATGGCCGAGATGTGTGTTTTGCTCCAGCAGCGAGAGCATGTCGGTGGTGTCTATCTGGACGTTATGCAAGGGGGCGCCCTGCCCTGTTACTGGGTGCCGCACGGCCACTCGGCGGCCGGGGCGGACGTGACCACCACGGGCATGCACGGGCTGGTGGAACAGATCTTCGATGCGGTCAAGGCTCAAGATTCTGAAGCGATTGTCACCGGGGAGAATAGCACCGAGGGGATGATCGATGTGATCGACGGGATCCTGCAGATCACCCTATGGCCTGAAAATAAGGTGAACATGTTTGCCACG
>CAUZOD010000261.1:0-4603 GCA_963581115.1 Phycisphaerae bacterium
GCAAGACGAGTCGGCCAGGAGTTCCACCGCGCCCACCAGACCCATCCCGCCAGCAGTACTGGTGCGATCGGTTCGGGTACGGGTGCCGCGGCTACCTTGCCGAAGTTCTGCTGGACTAGGATCAGATCACCAGTTCGGTGCGTAGGCTGCGTACATCCATTTTAAATTCAATGTCGATTACTGGAGGTCGAGTGTGATGAAGTTGAATAGCATGGCGGCGTGCCGGGCCAACTCGCTGCCAGAGAAGATCATTCAGAAGTCGGTCGGTCGAGTGGCAGGTATAAACATCCACGGCGTTGACCGATGCCTATGTGCCACCGAGTCCGGTCAGCCGTTCTTCCATCACATCCATGACATATGCCGCCTTCGCATACATGGCACAGGGATCGACCTTGCCTCGTCGGACAATGGCATCGTCGTTGAGGTGGCCTTCTCGTAACTCTCCGGCACCGGCAACCACCAGCGTTGGAGATCGATCATCCAAAGTCTTGATCGTGTAGGAGAAGGCATGTAGCATCACGTTGTTCGGTGGACACTTGACCGGCGCGACATTGGTGCGAGCGACTGGATTATCACCATTGACATAAAGATTCCACGACGCAAGTGCGTCACAGTATTTCCGGTTGAAGTCAATGAATCCCTGCATCGTGAAGGGTGCGGGCGATCGGAGTTCCATTGCACAGAGGGCATGGCGGTCTCTTCCGAGTGTCCGTAGCTGTGTTTCGACGCAGTCAAAACCTGATTGCCAGGGCAGGGGATCGGCCAGCGTGGCACGCACGATTTCCCATCCTGTGTCCGCCACGCCACCGCATGATAGGGAGCAATGCCCTTGAGAAATCTGTAATGCCCGTTGGGTTTATGAATGAGCATGAGGAATTGTGAATAGTCGTGGTCAACACCCGATCCTGCAGGTCGGGCACTTATACGGATGTCGGCATTGTAGAATTTTTAGGGTGATCTTATTATTTAAAGCTTCAATCACCGTGCTTGGTCCGCAGCCGCGTACTGAGCCTCAGCAGCAGGTGCATTCGTTCAATCTCCCCGAGGACTTCTCGCAACACTTCACGTACCGGATCGTCTGGCGCAGCAGCCAGTACGACAGCTTCATTATTTTCTAATCCTTTGCGTGCCATGGACCGATACCGACTCAGTGTTCGATCGCCGAACCACGCCACTGGCTCGAAGTCTTCAGCCATAAACCAGGTGATTGGTACCCTGAAACCACCATTGATTTTCGCCTTAACGATCAGGTCTGCATGCTCGTCTGAACGTTGAAGATAACGTAGATGAATTCTGTCCTTGTTTGCTTCGGCGATGCGTTGGATCGCTGCGCCCTGAAGGGCGCAATCTCCGCACCAGGTACCTGACAGGCACAGGATGTGCATCTGGCGCGTGAATGACTTTACCAGTCGGTTTTGGTCGTCGGTCAACTCCAGTTGCTCGTAGCGTTGTTCCCAGGGTAGACAATGGCCATCAGGTTCGCCGAGCTTGACGAAGTCATCGTAGCCAAGGCCCTGGCCGAATTTCATCCGAAGAAAATCGCGATCTACAAACATATGCATGTCTCCTTAATTGGTGGAATGATACTGCCTCCTGCAAATCAGCGTACTGGCAGGGCAAGGGCGTGAGATTCGAATGGATCTCTTCGGCTCGATACCGCTTCCAGGCCGTGTCCATATCCTTTCCGCAATGTATCCATGGGCCATGCATATTCATAATAAGCTCTAGAGTAATTCCCAGGACAAGGCCGCAGCTCATATTGTGGATCGAATATTCGAGGTTTGAGCTTCAGGTTTCAGATTTTGGGCGGCGATATGTAATAACCGATTTCGCTAGCCCCAATTGGCCTGAACCCCGACAGGTACGTATCCGCTGCTCGTATCGTTTTGGCGGGAAACGCGTCAGATCCCCACTCTCACAAGACAACTTACAACTCTAACATATTCAAATACTAAATAGTCAGAGATTCAAAACAGGGTTGTGGCGGCAATTGTAATAGCTTCTCCATAGATGCCCATGCCAAATCTCCAGGGGCCACTCCAGTTCCCTCGGATTTAGATAGAATGTGATTTCTTTCTGGTTCCCAGTTGCGAGCCGAGGATCGTTCTGAGTGCGTGGTCAGTGTCCGATCACCCTTGCAGTGAGAGGCTCTCATGTTTGAACCAACCGTCACGAGCATCGAGAACGCCCTCTGGACGGGAATTGTTAACATATTGCATCGGCCACTATTTAGTTTTGGCAACAAGGACATCACGCTGAGTGGCATTCTGGCTTCGCTGGTAATTCTTCTTGGTGCACTACTGGTCAGCCACATCGTACAGCGTCTCTTGCTGAAGCGGCTGTTCCCCAAAACTCGCATCAGCGAAGGAACGCAGTTTATCATCCGTCGGGCGTTCCACTACCTGATCCTCGTACTGGGGTTGCTGATCGCCATCGACACCCTTGGGGTCGATCTTACAGCACTGTCGGTATTTGCAGGTCTGGTGGGCATTGGACTGGGCTTCGGTTTACAGAATATCGTCAACAATTTTCTCGCCGGCTTTACCCTGCTCCTGGAGCGACCGGTGCAGGTGGGTGACTTTATCGAGTTTGAGGGAATTTATGGGCGAGTCGAAGGGATCCATGCCCGCAGTACCTTAATCGTTACCAACGACAACATCTCGCTCATTGTGCCCAACTCTCTATTGACCGATAACACCGTTACCAACTGGAGTACGCGTGACCCAAAGACACGCCTGCACATTCCGGTTGGGGTTTCGTATGACGCCGATCCGCATCAAGTGCGCGATATCCTGCTTCGGGTCTGTACCAACAGCAAGGAGGTCCTGGATTCCCCGGCGGCGGCGGTTCATTTTGTTGCATTCGGAGAAAGCTCATTGGATTTCGAGGTATTGGCTTGGACCGACCGGCCTCGGGCTCGCTGGATCGTATCAAGCCATCTGCACTTTGATATCTGGGATGCGATGAAACAGGCAGGGATCGAAATCCCATTTCCGCAGCGAGATCTACATGTACGATCGTCTGTGCCATTACCCGTGCAAGGCACAGGATAAAACAAGGCACAGATCAATCTCATTGCTCGCATAATATGTTCCAACCCCTGCATCAGTTAGAACAAACGAGATAGTTGTTCAGTAGAGTGAATGCGCGATGAGGGCCTCATGCTAGAATAAACTGTCGTTCCAGCCGTGGTTTCAGGCCGGGGTAGCCTTGGGCATGTGATCATTCAGCGATCGAGATTTAGTGGACCACATCACAAGCACCCATGAATGACAGCAAGGCATCATTACCGATGGAATCTGAGGAATGGATCTATAAATATGTCTGAAACCATAGGAGCAAACTGATGATGCGAATGTTGCTGGCAGCGATAGGTTTGTGCGTGTTTTCTGTGGATGTGTTAGCCGCGGGTCTGGCATTTCCGGGGCCTCGCCCCGGGATTGCGCGAGCTAGCTTGCAAGATACTCTGCTCATACTGGAGAATGACATTCTGTCGGTGCGTTGGGATTTGGCTGACGGTCTGCACCTGAGTGAAGCGATCGACAAATCAAGCGGGCAAATCTGGGCCACCGGTCGAAGCGAGTGCCTAAAAATCATCTATTACAAATCACCTTCACCCACGCCGCTTACGGTCACAGGATCCCAGATGGTTCTGACAGAGCAACCGGTCATCAAAGACGCACCGATCAGGCACACCATGGCACGCCGGTCGGAGCAATACCCCGGCAAGCAGATCGTGGTGCACCTGGTCTCCCCGGACCGAAATCTTTCCGTGCGGTGGCAGGCAAGTCTGAGAGATGAATCTAATTATGTCCGTCAGACCGTGGAGTTACAGGCCGGCAAGGAATGGGTGGAACTGAATGAGCTCGTTCTGCTGGATCTTCCCGCTGAAGAAGCGGCAGTACACGGCAGCGTGGATGGTTCTCCGGCCGTCGCGGGTCGCTGGTTCATGGGCTTGGAGCACCCGATGTCCAAAAGCGAAGTGGTGCCAGATGCTCGTGAATCGGATGGTATGACGAGCCGCGTTCGGTGCAGCTATCCTTTTGCCCCGCCGCTGGCACCGGGGGGTCGGCAGCAGTACAGCACGGTATTGGGCCTGGTTCCCAAAGGCCAACTGCGCCGGGGATTCCTCTACTATCTTGAACGCGAGCGAGCGCACCCTTACCGGCCGCACCTGAACCACGGTGCTGGTGAGGATTTGGCGCACATTTATTCGCAGCTCAGGGGGAAACCCGACGAGAGCCGGAAGTTTGGCCAGGAGATGGAGACATGGTGGCAGGGAATCATCGAGGACTTTGGTCGAGAGTTGGTTTCAGACCGCAAGGTCGTGATAGACAGCTTCATAAACTTCCTGTGGGATGACAGCGGGAACCAGCCCTGGCAGTTTGTTGCAGATCGTTACCCCGAGGGGTTCGCGCCCACTCGCTTGGTTGCCGAGAAGTATGGTGCCAGCCTCGGGGTCTGGTTTTCCCCCGATGCCTATACAGGCACCCGTGGACGTGTTCCTGCTGGGATCGAGCAGAAATTTGAAGGATATCGGGTAGGGACCAGCAACCAAGTTGGCACGATGGGCTTGTCTCTGGCGGGTCCCCGCTACTACGGG
>CAUZOD010000262.1:0-4534 GCA_963581115.1 Phycisphaerae bacterium
TTTCTCAGCCGTCAATGATTGAATATGCCCGTAAGATTCACAACAAGGGTGGGGTCGTGATTGCCAACAACACGATATTTACCCGGAGCATTGCGAAGGAGAAGTACATATTCTTTGACAACGAATGTGCATCGGGGCCACAGCTGCACACTGCGCCAGTTGTCACGGCGCTGCGCGGAACCTCGTCGGCAGCATCCACCGAAAAAGAGATCTACCTTGACATGCTGGAGAAGCTGAGCTGGGGTGCATGTTTCTTGTATTTCAACGAGCGTATACCCCTAACCCACCCGTCTCTGGCAGCCCGTCAATTCCCACTTACCTTTGAAGAGATCCGATCAGGAATGATCAAGGGCAGGGAGCGGATCATCACCATGAACTCCGGCGTGTTCGGCTGGCATGGGAATCGCGACCTGCATGTGGTCCACAAATATGATCAAAGAGGCGCGCCGGCCGCCCATGACTACCTGACCACAATCGATCGTTCAGGCGTACGAACCGAACTGGAGTTCAACACGAACGAATCAGCGGTCATTGAGCCAGTGCCGGTAAGCTTGAAAACAGACTCGCCGGTCAATGCTCGGATCTTGGAATACGATGACACATCATTGAAGCTTCGCCTCAATGGACGAGGCCAGGTGACACTGTCGATGTTCGTTGGTTCCTTCTATCCCGATGTCCGGGATGGAGTGTTCCTCAATGGCGGTATAAATCCATTGGATGTCAACATCGGCACCCCATACCAAGTGACGACCGGCAACAACATGCAGATCCTGGCGGATCAGGATGGCACGCTGCACATACCACTGACGCTCGATGGTGAACTGGAGGTCGCCATAGAACCGGCTCGCTAAAGTTCGCCCTCGGATTATTTGTTTGATCTCAGGGCGACAAATGCTGGTCCTGACCAGCCAGGCATGAACTTCGCTACAACATCCGTTGCTCCCGATCCAACTGCTCCGGCGCCAATTCGCCCTGCGTGGGTATCAACTGCTGGCCGTCGAACTCGAATTCATAAACGCCAAGCGTGATCATATCGTCCGGTTCAAGCAGGTACGGACGAGTGATCTGTTCACCATCGACAAGTGTACCGTTGCTGGAGCCAAGATCAGTAATGATGTAGCCATTGTCGCGTAGTTCGATCCGGGCATGGTGCCGCGAGAGTGTGCGGCTCGCCAGACGGACGTCGCAATCGGGATTGCGACCGATGACCAGTGGAGTCTTCCCCAACTGGATCGGAGCGATGCGGGCTCCGGACCGATCCGAACTGACCCGGGACACCGGCCGCCGGATCGGGGAATCTGTAAGTGTTTCGTAACCGATACCGGCCGATGACTGGTTGCTGGGGGGTTCGGTGCCCGATGCCGATGATCCGTGACTGGTGCGGTGGCGATACCGCAAACATTGACCGCCATGGGCACGCAGTAGGCTGACGAGGGAGTCGTCCTCCTGTTCGCCTTATCGTCCCTTTCAACGCCGAACGGCAATGCCAAATGATGCTCTAGGGTACCACACCCAATTCTCATCCTCCGTCAGCTCGCAACCCGACGCCGACGCGCCATCGTGCCTAAGCCCGCCAAAGTCAGCAGGCAAGCCGATGTAGGCTCCGGCACCTCTGCGCCGACCGGCGCAAGTGTATTACCGAAGTTCTGCTGCACGATGATCAGGTCCGCGCCAGTGACTTGGCCGTCGTCATTGGCATCGCCAACCAGAAGCCCGCTTGAAGAACCCGTGATCCCGAAGTTCTGCTGCACCGCGATCAGGTCGCCACCGGTGACCTGATTGTCGTTGTTCGCATCGCCAAGCAATACCGCCGAAAGCACCTTCAGCATCCCACTGGTCAAGAGGCCACTGGCATCCCACATCAATCCTTGCCCCAGTGTCGGCAGGTCCACCGTCGTAAATGCGCCAGACGCAGTTCCGAATGACAGCAAACTGAACTGATCACCCGCTTCAGGCATGTAGCTACCGGACAACAACGCCCGAAACGATCCGCCCGCTGTCAGCGTACCGCCTACCGAAAGCGTGTCGTAGCTGTCGATGCCGGCAAGTTCCAGTTGCAGCACCCCATTGCTGTTCTGTGAGAAGTCACCTGAAACCACCAGCCCGCTACCACCGAGCGTCGGACCCACACTAAAGATGCCCGAGTTGATCACGTCACCCAGAATCAGGCCCTCAGCCACCATCAGAGCGCCCACGCCAATCCCGTAGAACCCGCCGCCAAGATGCGTGCCGCTGAAAAACAGCTGGCCCTGCTGAACAACCACATTCCCGCCACCAGTGATCCCACCCAGACGCAGTGAGCCGTAACCGGTCTTGGTCAGGGTCTGGCCGCCCAGGTTCAGCGGCTGTACGGCACTTAGTTCCAATGATCCGGTGTACACATTCACCGACAAGTCTCCGGCAACAGTGACCTTGGCATCCAGTACGTGAGCGCCCTGGATCACATCAATGTTCACGGTGCCGCTTTCGGCTTCCAACGTCATCTCATGGAAGCCTTTGGCGTCAAATACCGTGTAACCGTAGAGACTGTCCAGCACCAGTGAACTGATCACCGCGTCCTGGTCAAGCGTCACCTTACGGGCCGAGGTGATCACATCACCCAGCACCGCAGGTGAACCTACATCCGCCGATGCCCAGTTGGCGGAAGCCGACCAGTTGCCATCAGCGTCCATTGCCCAACTACCACTGCCACTAAAGATCCCACCCCCACCGACCCCACCGCCCGGAGTAACCACAATGGTCTGGTTCAAGCCCGGTACCGCGACAATCTCCGTTGAGCCATCGGGCCATCGCACCTCCAACTCAAGCGAACCGCTATAGGTGCCCAAGCCGAAGTGCATGGCGTGGTCATTCTGGTTGCCATGGGTACCAACTGCGCCTTCAACCTGGCGGGTGAGTGTGCCCAATCCCGGCACGTCGATGCGCACCTGCGAACCGATGGCCGTGGCATCGAAGATCGGATCCGCGTCGAGACTGACCCTCAGCCAGTTGTTGCCGGCCAGTGAAGCACCGTTGTGCGTGCCATCGTTTTCCAGAATCTTGTTCGCGGTGGACAGGTCAAGAAACCCGTCCTCGTTGTAGTCAGCAAACGCTGCAGCAGTGGTCTGTTGGTTGCCAACAATGGAAATGATGTTCCAAGTGGAACTAATATCGGTGAAGGAGAGGTTCCCGGTCTCAACCAACTGGTTGCGGAACAGCCGGGATGGCTCCTGGTACACGGAGGCAAAGTACAGGTCCAGGTCGCCATCGTTATCAATGTCACCAAACGTAGGCGAAGCGTACGACTCCACCCAGAAGACACCAAGGGTGCCCAAGTTCTGGAACTGATAATCGCTCGACGGACCCTTGTTCCGCAGGAATCGCGACTGCGGCTGACCACGGTGAGAAAAGTTTCCGGCGAACAGATCCAGATGCCCGTCGTTATCAAAGTCGATGAACTCGGCGCCCATCGAGTGGCCGTTTCCGCCCATGGCACCTTTCGCGCTGGCCACGTTGGATAGCGTGCCGTTGCCGTTGTTGCGCCAGAGAAAGTTCGGCTCCAGACGATAGTTCGATACATAGACATCGGTATCGCCATCTTCATCCCAATCGGCCGTTGTTACACCATAGGCAGGCTTTGTACCGGGCACGAATGATGTGAGCTTATTGAATCCGCCATTCTGATCGTTGATGAAGATCTGATCGTTTTGATAACAACCTACGTTGCATGCCTCGTACGCACCCAGATAGATATCGAGATAGGTGTCGCCGTTCAGATCAACCCACGCACCCGATGACGCCTTTGTCGGAATCCCGGTCAGCGTCTGAGCCAAGGTAAAGCCATTGCCTGCGTTATTGTGATAAATCCTGCCCAAACCGGCTAGGAAGTAATCAACATAGCCGTCCTTGTCGTAATCGCCGAAAATGCCGTTGGAATTATCAGGAATCCCGCCTATGTTCTGCAGCTTGTACTGTCCGGTGCTATCCGGCCCGTTGTTACGCATAGGGTGGTAACCCACACCCAGGTCCACTAGGCCGTCGTTGTTGAAATCCACCCAGGCTGGGGTGCCCGCTGAAAGAGCATTTGAGGGGTAAAATGTGGCCTGCCTCGTAACATTGATGAAATCAGCGATCATGGGCTGCGACCCTCCGATCGCAACCCCAATGACTGCCCATAATACCTTCAAATACATTGGCTTATTTACGAATAAGCTTCGAAGGCCATCGTGCAATTGGTTCAATACGCCACCTCCAAGGATCTCCGCTAGGAATACCGCAAAAAATGATAGCCCCTAATCCAGTAATGAATAATAGCTGCATCTCTGATATAAACCACTGAAAATATGTTGAGTAGTAAGTTTTTCATATGTGATATATGAAAATTGGCAGGATCCCCCATGCACTGCCCCGCCTGACTCCAGCTTTGGATCTACCGCTCACTGGTTGACCGATGCCGGCAGTGGCGGATACAGGAATATCCCTGCAATCGTTACGAAAGCAAACATCCAGATGCTTTTGTGAATATTCATCATTTCAAAAGTCCATCTTGGGGTAA
>CAUZOD010000263.1:0-4512 GCA_963581115.1 Phycisphaerae bacterium
AACTTGTCTTGTCTTGTCTTTACTCGATTTCAGGAGAAATACGACTTCACCTTGGCCACCTTGCCGGTGCACGATGCTCAGTGGATGTTCCTTTTCGGTGGGGGCTGCGGTCACCCCAAAGGCATTCGGTTCTAGATGGGCAAAGATGCCTCCGAACTGGCTAGCAAAGGTGCTGATACGCTTGATGACGTTATAGCTGTTGCCGCGTCCACCCCCTTCGTTCAGTGGTGCATCGCTATTGTGGCTGGTAGTGACAAAGTTAGCTGGACCATCTATGTCGCGACCGGCCCGAAAGCCAAAATTTGTGCCTCCATGGAACATGTGCAGGTTGTATTGCGATCCGCTACTGAGGATGCCTGCTAAGCGGTACAGGTGCGGATCGGGATCTGAACCCGATTTCTGGGGGCGACCCCAATGGGTTACCGAGCCAATCCCATATTCACTGACCAGTCGTGGCGAGTTTGGCTGAACTACCGCCAACTGCCGCATGTCTGCCGCCAGATGTCGCGATCCCTTCCATGTGTCGATCGTGCCATCAACACGCTGCCAGAGGTTATTGCAACTGCTGATGGGAACGGTGCAGCCATTTTCTCGCAGATAACGCGTCAGTTCTCCGAGGTAACTCTGATGCTGTTCTTCGTTGTAGCAGCACCATTGGTTTTCGATCTGGGCCAGCACGATGGGGCCGCCGCCCATGCTGTGATGAAACCCTCCGGCAGCTTGGCCAGGCAGATTACCCTCAGGCAAGGTCTCCTTGAGACGCCCGGTGGTGGCATTGATCTGCAGATCCTTGACCTGATCAAATACGGCAGTCAGGTATCGTGAGCAGGCTTCAAGAAACAATGGATTCGATTGGCGCAACTCGACCTCAACAGGTTCCCGCGTCTTGGCATGCTTGACCCTCCATAGCCATGGGGGCACGCCCCCGCCATCCCACTGGGAGCCGACGTAGGGCCCGGGGCGGAGAATGCAGAACATGCCCTCTTCGGCGATGGTTTGTACAAACCGGCGAAGATCTAGATCTTGCTTGAAATCAAAACAACGAGGTTTCGGCTCATGCGCGCTCCAGAAGACGGGCGTCTCAATACAGTTCAGCCCGGCCTGTTTAGCCGCTTGAATCCGCTGGCGCCACAACGGGTACGGAACCCGTGCATAATGTATGGCGCCACTGACCAACCAAATGCGCCGACCGTCAAGGGAAAAAGATTGTCCGTCGAAGCTGATGATCGCCATGGAATCCGTAGAGCATCGGTGATGCTCGCCCGCACTGCAACCCGGCGAGAATGAACCATGTGTCGAGGCGGGTTCAATTGGCACCGATGTTGGTGAGATTCACTTAGAGCCAATGGCCTGGGTAGAATAACCGGATGCCCCTTGGTCAGATCCATCATCGTTGTTGTGCAATCTTGGCAACCCTCTTGGTCGTGGGGTTTGGAGGTTGTATTCGGCCGGGGCCGCTGGAATGGATTGACGAACAAGCCGATCGCGTGATCGAGCATCGCCAGATATTGACCTTGGGTCCGCAGCCGGCTGCCGGTGTGAACGTCCCGCTATTACCCAGTGGAGAACCGGATGCAGTTGGTGATCAGATTTATGACATCGATCCGGCCACCAACAACCCTACGGCGGAGTCTCTGGTCATAGAGCAGATGGACCCGAGTGATCCTGAAACGACAATGGCCGACCCAGCCTTTGATCCGGCTGCCCTTGAGCAGGCAGAAACCGTACAGATGAATCTGGAGCAAGTGCTGGAATACGCGATTGCCAATGCGCCGGAGTATCGCGATCGCAAGGAGGACCTGTATCTGGCTACACTGGCCCTGATCGTCGAACGGCATCTCTGGGGGGCACGGTTTTTCAATACCCTGACCACAAAGGTTGGTGGTGCGCCGGAATCTGGCGACCATGATCAGGTCTATGAGATTCTCAATGAGTTTGTAGTGACGCAGCGATTGCCTTACGGCGGGTCGGTTGCTGCTGGGGCGATGGTCAACTACGTCAATTACTTGCAGCAAAGCGCCACTTCCACGGCAAGTTCATCTGATTCTCTGGGCGCAGAATTGAGCGCCTCGATCGATCTGCCGCTTTTACGTGGTGCCGGTCAGGCCGCTCGCGGGAGTCTCATTCAGGCCGAACGCGACCTGATCTACGCCGTTCGCGACTTTGAGCGATTCCGGCGCACATTCTTCGTCGACATCGCCAATACATATTTCGGTCTTATTCGCCGGATGGCACAGATTGAGAACCGGCAACTTCAGGTTCAGAACTTGGAACGCCTGGCCGATCGTTTCCTCGCCTTGGCTGAAGCTGGCCGGGTTCCATTTTTCGAAGCTGAACAGTCTCAATCCAATGTGTTGCTGGAAGGCAGTGACCTGATTATCGAGCAGGACAGATCCCGCCTAGACCTGGATGCGTTCAAGGCGACCCTTGGGATGCCGACAATCAGCAATCTGGAACTGGTCCCATCAGAAGTGATCGTGCCACTGCTTCGTCTAGAGCCGGAGAGGGCAATCGATACAGCATTCCGCTATCGGCTTGACTTGCAGACATCGTCCGATCGGATCGATGATGCCCGTCGTGAGGTAAAAGATGCCAAGAACAAACTGCTGCCTGACCTCGATCTGTTCGGCAGCATTTCATTGCCCACTGATTCTGACAGGGATACCGTCGAGGATTTTGATTCCGGTGACGGCCAGTACGAGGCAGGCATGCGGTTGGGATCGCCATTGGATCGTGAGATCGAGATATCAGATTACCGGGCAGCATGGATTGGCCTGGAGCGGGCTCGTCGGTCCCACAACGTATTCCGTGATCAGGTGGCCCTGGAGGTCCGTCGATCGATTCGTGAGATCCGCCAGGCTCGGATCAATCTTGAGCTGAACCAACGCGGAGTGCAGGTCAATGAACGTCGTGAACGTGCCGTCCAGTTACGCGAGCGTACATTGGGTCCGCGCGATGTCATCGAAGCCCAAGAGGATCTGCTGGACGCCCGTAATCGTCGTGACCAGGCTCTTGCCGAGTTGCGCCAGAGCGTGTTGCGACACCTGCTGGACACCGGTCAGATGCGGATTTCTTCCGAGGGAAGATGGTTGTCGCCGGGTCAGCTAGCGCAACCAGCGGCTAAGCCGATGCCGGCAGCAATGCCGTGAATATAAAATAAAATTTCCGTCTTTACAGACGATAGTGAGGGGCCAGATAAGTAGAATATGGGGTCGTTTCGAAGCGAGGTATGCTCATGAAGGACCGATCAGACGAACAGCCAATGCGGTCTGCGCAGCGAATGGGTGCGGTCAGTTCACCGATTCTGGCCGGCCTTGCCATTATTCCACTGGCACTGGCGGTCTGGGGAACTGCTTCGCTGTTGACCACATCACCATCACGGCCAGAGATGGGTCAGATGTTGGAGAAAGGTGAGTGGTTCACGGTCAAGCCCCGTAGCTTCGATTTGACAATCATCAGCACGGGAGAGCTAGAGGCCAAGGAACAGCTCGAAATCAAGAGTCAGATCAAGGGGGAAACCTTGATCGTGGAACTGATCGACGAAGGCACTTTTGTCAATTCAGGTCAGTTGCTGTTGCGCCTGGATGCCGATGAGATTGAAACTAACATTGAACAAGAACGCTTGAATGTTGAGAGTGCCCGGGCAGAGAAGATCGCCGCTGAACAGGATCTCGATATTAAAACCAACGAAGCGGAAAGCGCTAAGAAAGAGGCCGAGGTGAAGTTGGCTTTGGCCACGCTCGATCTGGCGAAATGGGTCAGCGGAGAGGTGCCTCAGAAACGTCGTAAACTCAAGCTAGAGCTCGAACGTGCCGGGCGCAAGCTCACTCGCGCCAAGCGGGATAACAGGCTGAGCCAGGAGTTGTATGCGGAGCGTTTTATCAGCCAGAATGAGTTGGAAGAGTCCGAAGATGCGGTCATTGATTCTGAAGACGAGTTGGCCACGGGGATCTTGAATATTGAGGTTTACAATAGCTACACCCATCAGCGGGAAGAGAAGGAAAAGAACTCAGAAGTCGAGCAAGCACAGGCTGAGTTGCAACGCACCCAGAAGAAGAACCAGAGCAAGATTGCTGCCGCACAGGCCAAGTTGGAGAGTAAGCGGCATGCATTCAAGATTCGTGATGACCGATTGGTCGAGCTGCGAGACCAGTTGACCAAGTGCCAGATCTTTGCTCCACAGGACGGGATGGTTGTCTACGCCACCTCGGTTGGCCGGCGGCGATGGCGCAACGATCCAATCATGACCGGACGCCGGGTCTGGTACAACGAGAAATTGCTTCTGCTGCCTGATACCACGCAGATGATCGCGACATTGCGGGTTCATGAGGCACTGATGCCCCAGGTAGAGTTGGGGCAGCTGGTTACCGTATCCGTTGACGCGATGCCGGGCAAGATGTTCGAGGGAAAAATTGCAGAGGTAAGCGTGATGGCCGAAGATGGGGGTTGGATCAATCCCAACTTGCGTGAGTACAAGGTGAAAGCGGATCTGCCCGCAGATCTCCCGGGACT
>CAUZOD010000264.1:0-4496 GCA_963581115.1 Phycisphaerae bacterium
GCACCTGAATCTAGACATCGTGACTGCGGGCCAAGTCGTTGAGACTTTGAAAACAGGTTACTTTCAGCATCGCCGTCAAGGCCAATGGAACCTCGTAATCAGCCAGCAGCCTGGTGGGGTGGGCGCGACTCTGTGGGTCAGTGGATCGGCATCACGTTTGCGGCCCAACACCGGCTACTTTCATGTAGATGGCTCGGGCCGGATCGCCAGTGGTGAGGCGGAGGTCTACATGTCAAATCCCGATCGTAGCGATGTCGGCGTGTTGGGTCTGTGGTTGATGCAGCAGGATGATCTGGCCCGTGATGCCTCGGCTCGCACGGCGTTGGCACAGACCGATCCTGGCGCTTTGCTGGGGAAGACTGTTGTCAGCACGAGGGCCGATACTTGGTCCGATTCCGGGGTGGTGTCGCTAGAATTTCCCGAAGGGTTGCTGCTGGGATGGATGGACGGTTCGATTGCCAACAACGGTATTTGGTTGCAGACAACCGATACGGGGACGCTCGATCCGGCAATCACGGCCCAAGGAGCCTTTCAGATTGTCGGGCCCACGGGCTTTGATCCTGCGGGAGATCATGGAGCCGATTATTTCGGGGCGCGTCTTGTTTTTGATCTATCCGTACCGCCGACTTCTCCCGGCAGGGCTGCGGCCCCGTTGCCACTCTTGCCGGTGGGTGAGGTATCTGCGGTGCGAGGTCAATTTGCTCCGGTGTTGCCTGAATCGGTTGCCGGGTCTTCCAAGCTGACAACAGGTGAACTTCTACCTGTCACGGTTGATTCAGAGTTGATCTCAGCAAGATCCAACACCTTGCATTTGGCTGACAGCGCCGGTCACCGTTCTCCAGAAGAAGCGACGATTTTGCCAGACGTCCAGAGATCACAATCTCGAGTCAGTTCCGATCTAACCGAACCGTTCTGGAGGGTGCATTTCGGGCAGGTTGCACTGCGTGATCAGAATGGGTCTCTGCGCCGACGCGGTCTGATCGATGCATGGAGCGAGATACAACCAATGGATATCACTGGTTTGTTGGAACACCCGGATGGGGAGTGGTCTTGA
This sequence comes from Phycisphaerae bacterium, assembly GCA_963581115.1. GTDB lineage: Bacteria > Planctomycetota > Phycisphaerae > Phycisphaerales > Phycisphaeraceae > CAUZOD01. The sequence continues at coordinate 1,055 of CAUZOD010000264.1, forward strand.
TGCACTCTTACGGAAATCGTGTGGTATGGGTGGGCAAGCAACCGGTCGGTAGGTGGGCGCCGCAGGCTCAGTCTTGGTGGTGGCGAGCGATCCGATTGGTGTGGCCGGTTGAGTTCTGGCTTCGGATTTCCAGGATGTTGCCGAGGCAGCGGAGTGGGAAAAATTGTTGGAATTCGCCAAAGACAGCTTCTACGATAACAGGACGATTGGCAGGCAGGGTGGCAAATAGGCGTTTGCCGTTTAGGTCTTTTTGGAAGAGGGTATTTGCGGCGGGTCAGCCAGTCAGTGGGGGGCCATCAATCTGGTTGCATTAATTTTACAACAAGCGGTGGTTTTGGGCCAGGAGTGTAGACGGCTTGATTTTAGCAGTTAGGAGGGGAAAATGAGTTGCAGAATTTTACGACGACCGGTGGCACTTATCATGGTGCTGCCTCTAATTCTGCTGGCATTGTTTGGATCGTCTTTGGCCGATGCACAGAGTCCACCACCGAATATCATCCTTATTCTGACAGATGACCAGGGTTGGACCGATACCTCGGTCCAGATGGACCTGAACGTATCCGGCTCGATCAGCGATTTCTACGAGACTCCGAATCTCGAGTCGCTTGCGGCCGATGGCATGCGCTTCAGCCAAGCATATGCCGCATCACCTGTCTGTTCGCCTTCCCGGGCTGCTATCCAGACCGGTATCAGCCCGGCCAAGCTCCAGATGACTGAAGTCACGGTTTCGGGTCCAGGGATGCCGCGATTTAGTCTTTTCTTTGAAGGATTGCCGTTGACAGCTCCGATTGTGCGTGACGCGCTTCCCCTGGCGGAGGAGTCCATTGCCGAGAGGATCAAGCAGGCTAACCCCAACTATATGACAGCGCATTTCGGCAAGTGGCATCTGAATACCAACACGAATCGGTTCCCCCTGCCGCTGAACAAGGGCTATGACGCTCATGGGTTTGCTGCAGACGGGCTGATAGAGGAGGATCCCAAGCACATCTTTAGCCTGACGGCCCGAGCGATTCAATTTATGGAAGAGAACGTGGCTGAAGATCGGGCCTTCTTCATGCAGGTTTCGCATATCGCGGATCATCTGCCTATCGAGGCTCGTATAGAAACGATTGAGAAGTACCAGAGCCTGGTTCCGGGGGCCAAGCACGATCAGCCGGAATACGCCGCGATGAACGAGGACCTGGACACCGGTATCGGTCAACTGCTTCAGCGGGTCGAGCAGTTGGGCATCTCCGACAACACGTACATTATTTACACGTCAGATAATGGTGGGAAGATTTTATCCACGACCACGGATAATTCACCCTTATTCTCAGGCAAAGGTGGAATTTGGGAAGGCGGTGTGCGTGTGCCCATGATCGTCAAGGGTCCGGGCGTGGAAGCCGGATCGGTCAGCGATGTGCCGGTGATTTCGATGGACCTGTTCAACACCATTACGGAACTGGCTGGGGTCACAGATCCGGTTTCCGAGGACGTCGAAGGCGCGTCCCTGGTGCCGCTTCTGGATAATAGCGGTCAATTGCCCGCAGACATGACGAGCCTGCATCGCAAGTATGCTCCCAACGGCGAGTTGTTCTTTCACTATCCGCATTACACATTGCCAAATGGTGAGCGAACACCGGCTTCTGCCATCCGGGACGGGGACTTCAAGCTATACCTGAAATTCGGCGAGAACGGTCAATCGGATCAGATATTTCTGTTCAACCTTTCAGACAACGTTACCGAGAGCAACAACCCTTCGGCAGCGGTGAACCTGGCCGATGAGATGCCACAGAAAGCCGCAACGATGCGCGCCAAGCTGGAGAACTGGCTGCAGGCGGTGGATGCATCGCTGGCCTACGACGTATCGGACGAGGTGCAATTGGACTGGAACGCCGGCCAGCCAGGCGATGATACCGACACCTGGCGTGCCACGACCGATGTCGATCATCTAGCCCGTGAGAGTTGGGCCCTGAACCCCAGTACTCAGCGCCCGTCGGTAGTCGCGGTCAACCCGCACCAGCCTGGCCTGGCCGCAATGGCTTTCGACTTCGACGGCAACGATGGGATGAGCCATAAGTTCTTCCACGTCTCCGACCCAGCCCAGCCTGACCTGTTTGATAACGATCGCTCAGTGTCGTTCGAAGTCTGGCTGCGTCTTGACTCACTGGACCAGGAGCAGGTGTTGCTGGAGTCCGGCGACGGCAGTGCCGGTCTATCGCTGAGCCTTGGTGACGCCGACCCCGATGGGGTGTTCGACGAGTTGCGTTTCCGGGTACTGTCGGACGACGGTCAAGCAATCACAGTGACCGGCGAGTTCGATGAATTCTCAGATCCGATACGTGACTTCGTTCAGGTGGTGGCGGTGCTCAACGATGATCCGATAGACCGTTACGCCGCGTTATATGTCAACGGTGCAATGCTGGGTCGGGTTGACGGTGCCGAGGGTGCCGAGGGAACAATCAACTGGGACAGCTTCGACGATGCGGGCCTGGGTCAAGCAATGGGTACGGGCCTAGGCGCAGCCGGTGGCAGTGGGGACCAGCCCTTTGGCGGACAGAACCTGCAGGGGCAGGTGTCCTTTATCCGCTACCACAACCACGCCATCGACGGCGAGTCGGTCCTTGCCAGCTACAACGCGATGCTGCCCGGCGTGGCCGTAGGCATTGCGGCAACCAGTGGTGCAGTGGCCACATCCGATCAGCGGCCCGGGGACTTATCCGAGGCCCGGCACGAGGCCGATGACATCATCCTTGCCCTCCACGAGCGTAGTGACACGTTGGATCAGGTTCTGCCTGTCGACATCTTGCCGATCGGGGGTCAGAGCTATGGCAGCGGTAACCTGACCCAGGACACTGGCGGTTCGCTGTCAGTGGGGACAGAGTACTCAAGCTATCTGCTTCACTTCGACCCGCTGGGTGATCCGGTGCAGGCCCAGATGGCATCGGGCCAGGTGACGTTCCTGGGTTCGATCCTGGGGATCCTGATTGAGTCAGGATCATTGGACGACACCGACGCTCTATTGGGCGTGATGGGTCGGTACCCAGGCGAATCCCGGGGGTTCGAGATCACCGGTGATGATGCACTAAGTGTTTCGGTGGACCTACATACGCTAAGTGTGTCACTGGGTGCCCTGGGCGACCAGGTGGTTCAATTGCGGGTACTGACAGAACTGTTACAGACCTTACTGGGCGATGCGAACAATGACGGACAGGTTACGGGCCTGGACCTGGTGATGGTGCAGCAGAATTTCGGGGCCATCGGCGCTGCGAATGGATTGCTGCTTGGTGATACCAACGACGATGGGCAGGTCACTGGTTTGGACCTGGTCATTGCGCAGCAGCACTTCGGTGTGACGCTGGCAACGAACCCCGTTACCGCACCCGTACCCGAGCCGGCAAGCTGGATGTTGCTGCCCGCTCTCTGGATCCTTCGATCTTGCCGTGTGCGGGGAACCATGCGG
>CAUZOD010000265.1:0-4481 GCA_963581115.1 Phycisphaerae bacterium
CAAGCCCACCTTGTCCCAAGGCTCGGCCAGTTCTTCCGGCGCAACCGCACGAAGTAGGTCCAGGATCTGATATAGTCTCATTGCGGTTGAGGATACCTTCGGACCGCAGTTTTTGCAGATGAGTTCCCAGAATCGACGATATCTGCGAGTATGAGTCAGACCCAATCCACGATGTCCGGTTCATTGCTGAGCCAGTTGCCACGAGGGCGTCTATCCGCCGAGCAGCAGGCCGAGGCTGTTCAGAAAGTTGCAAGTCAGGCCGAGCAACGGGTTCGCCTTGGCATGCAGTTGTTCGATGCTGCTGAGTCACGCCTGCGCACTCAATCCAACGCGATCGAGCAGCTGCATAATGAGCATGTTGTGCTCCAGCAGCGCGTCAGTCGAGATCTTGGCCACGGTCTCCAACAGTGTGACCAGAAGATCGACGACGTCGATGCGCAGGTTACCGGCGCACTTAAGCAATTGGAACAGAAGGTCGACCGCATGGCGGCTCAGTGGGCGCGAACGCAGATCCACCTGTCGCTTCTGGCTCGGCGTAGTGAAGCACTGCTAGAACAGAACCGCATCCTGCTTGAGCAGCATCGGAAAGTTGGGGTGGGGACCGACCTGGATGTCCCGAATCCGCTGAAGTTCCCTCCGCCGCCAGTTTCAGCTCGGCCCTCAGATCCGAATTGTCCGGCCAAGGATGAACAGACTTACGGACAGATACTGGAACAACTTCGCGACGAACAGGGTGGGGATTGCGCCTAGTCCGGATGCGTGTACTTCTTTGTCGTAAGCGATGTGCGTGCGATCAGTGGTGAGTGCATCTTGGCGACCAAGCCCCCGTCTGGGTAACAAGGGCCAGCCTGTGTGGGCTAACATCTCAAAGGATTGCTTGTGACTCTGGCCGCTGTTGTGCCTAGAACAGGAGATGGGGGAGACCTTGCCACGGTTTAGACAAAATGCCAGCAAAGGCAGGCTTGCACCAGATTAGTTCTAAACCACGGTCGGACTGGGGCGGTTCAATACCTTTGTCAACTGTCGCAAGGCCTGTCGAATACGATGTTCATTCTCGACCAGCGCCAGGCGCACGCAGCCCTCTCCCAGGTCACCGAACGCTGCACCTGGGGTCATTGCAACCTCGGCTTCATCGACCATAGCCAGGCACAACTGCTCGGTGGAGTTGCCATAAGCGGCCAGATGTTCGGGAAGGATTCGAGCCCAGACGAACATCGATGCCTGCGGCGAATCGGCTTGCCAACCCATCTTGCGCAAGCCGTTGACCAGCACATCACGGCGACTGGCGTACCTACGATTCTGTGCGGCGATGTGCTTATCACCCTCGCGCATGGCAATGATCGCCGCAATTTGTACCGCCTGAAAAATGCCGTAGTCGTAGTAGCCTTTGATAGTGCCTAGAGCCTCGATCATTTGGGGATGTCCGCAGCAGAACCCGATCCGCCAGCCGGCCATGTTGTATGGCTTACTCAGCGTGGTGAATTCAACGCCATATTCTGTGGCCCCGTCGGCCTGGAGAAAGCTTGGCGCCGTGTAATCATCAAAGCACGTCTCTCCATAGGCGAAGTCATGCAAGATCATCACACCATGGCGTTGGGCCAGTTCCACCACACGATCGAAAAATGGCTGCTCAACTGTCAGGCCTGTTGGGTTGTGGGGAAAGTTCAGGATCACCACCTTTGGTTTGGGAGTCAAGTGATCCAGGACTCCCTCGATCCGCTCAAGAAATGCTACGTCATTACCCAACTGCACGGACACGGTACTTGCGCCGGCAAGCACGACGGCATAGGTATGGATCTGGAAGGCGGGGTCAGCTACCACCGCGATATCGCCGGGCCCCATCAGTGCCAGGCACATGTGGCTAAATCCCTCTTTGGATCCAATTGTGGCGATCACTTGTGTCTGAGGATCTAGTTCGACACCCCATCGCCGCTGGTATTTGCGGGCCATGTCGCGGCGGAGGTTGTAGAGTCCCGCCGAGACCGAATAGCGGCTGTTGCGAGGATCCAGTACCGCTTCGCGTATCTTTTCGACCACAGAATCCGGAGGCGCGTCTGTGGGGTTTCCCATGTTGAGATCGATCACATCGGCACCAGCCTGCCGTCTCTCGTAGATCAACTGTTTGAGCCGTCCGAGCACGTAGGGCGGTAGGCGATGGATACGATTAGCAACTTGGATCTTCATGGACCGGTTTCTCGATGTTTCTAGTGATGGCAGGCCGGTGTAGCCCGAGGGCACTGTTACTGCGGCGGTTGCCCTTGTTCAAGGCGGGCCTTCTGGCGCTGCCAACTTTGTCCCAGTGCCGGGTTGAGCACCACAACACCGGTCTCAGCAGTCAGTGCACGGGCCATTTGGTCCATCAGCATACCCTCAACATACCGGGTTACCTGCAACTTGAGTTCTTCCTTCACATCGTCAAATTCGATTCCCTGACCTGCGATTTTCCGTTCCAACTTTACTAGGGCGAAGCCCCCATCTACAGCGATCGCGTCACTGATTTCTCCGACCCCCAACCTCGGTAGCAGTTCGCGGATCGACTGGGGGTACTCCGGGTCAACGGGACTGATCGGTGAGAGCAAACCGCCCTGAGCGGCACTGATATCGCTGGACAACTCCGCGGCCAGGTCACTGAACGACTCGCCGGCAGTCAGACGATCTTGGATCGGGTCCAGATCACGCAGCGTGGGCCGGACAAGGATACGCCCTTGGTACCGCGGACCGTAGAGCCTTTGGTAGTGTAGGCCCATAGCTGCATCGGATACCCGCACCTGCGGCTGCACAAGCAGTCGCAGCGCTGCATTGCGGTGCAGCATCGCAGCGAAACGCTTTTTGCCCAATCCTCGGACCCGGCGAAGTCGGGCCATGAGCCGAACAGCTTGATCCTCATCAGTGGAATCGAGCGTTTCCAGCAGGAGCTTTTTCTCCGCGGCGACCTCCGCTGACCCCACGACTAAGCTACTCTGCGCCAAGCGGCGTTTGAGTCGGCGGTCCAGTACCACCTCCGCAAGAATCAGACCTCCGGATTTTTCCAGGAACAATTGCCGAAGTTCTTCCGCTGAAATCGAATCGCCGTCTACGTAAGCGACCACCGGTGAACTGGATGTCAGTGGATCAGATACTTCCGGCGATTTGGACGGGGGGGAGTATGTCCGGCAACCGGTCGTCACGACCGAAGCCAATGCCAGCACCAACAACGACATTACGTGTCGCATGGGATCACGCTAGAACCGATCGCATCGGCTGTCAAAGCAACAAACAGGAGTCTGGACTGTATGGTGAGGACCAATGGCGGATATGCAGGGGGGACCGCAATTCTGAGTCAGGAGCCTTGGATTGGGACAGGTTTCACACCGGCATGCGAGTGGCCGAGGGTTGCCGTCCCCAACCTGCTACCCGTTGGGGAGATTTGAAACAACTGCCATGGATCAGATGATGGGTGCCTTTGTCTGTCAGATTGTGCTCTCCGAGACCCGCAACACTTCTTTCACTGTGGTCGTGCCATCGACGACCTTCTGAAATCCATCTTCGCGCAGTGTCACCATTCCACTTTCGGCGCACATGCGCCGCAACTCGGTGACGTTGGGGTTTTCGGAGATTTTGTCGCGAAGATTGTCGTTGAGTACCAATATTTCGTACAGGCCTAATCGGCCGTTGTATCCGGTTCCACGGCATTTGGCACAGCCTTTTCCCATCCAGACCTCATCCATGCAGGCCCCGTGCATGGCCAGGTGCTTTGCAGTGTTCTCATCCGGTGGCACCTGTTTCTTGCATTGGTCGCAGATACGTCGCACGAGGCGTTGGGCCAGGCAGGCATTGACAGCGCTGCCGATCAAATAGGGCTCGATGCCAAGATTGATCAGACGGGTTACGCTGCTGGGAGCGTCATTGGTGTGCAAGGTCGAGAGTACGAGGTGGCCGGTCAATGATGCTTGAAGGGCTACTCTGGCGGTTTCCATGTCGCGAATTTCGCCGACCATGATCACATCTGGGTCCTGACGCAGCAGGGCCCGCAGTGCTGTGGGAAACGACATGCCGATCTTTTCCAGAACCTGGGTCTGGTTGATGCCATTGATGTGATATTCCACGGGATCTTCGACAGTGGAGATATTCAATTTCGAGCGGTTCATCTGGCCCAGCGATGCGTAAAGGGTCGTGGTCTTGCCTGAGCCGGTAGGACCCGTGACCAGGATGATTCCGTGTGGCTGATGGATCTGGTTCTTCCACAGCAGCAAGGTGTTTCCATCCATGCCCAGTTCGTTGAGGGACACCTGGATCGACCGGGTATCGAGGATTCGCAATACAGCTTTCTCACCTTGGGCGGTAGGCAGGGTCGACAAGCGTAGGTCGAGCTTGCGCCCATGTACCATGGCGCGAATACGACCATCCTGCGGCAGGCGGCGTTCACTGATATCAAGGTTGGCCATGATCTTTAGGCGTGAGATGATTGCAGCCTGCAGATGCCGGGGTGGGTTCATGGAGTC
>CAUZOD010000266.1:0-4442 GCA_963581115.1 Phycisphaerae bacterium
AGATCCGAAGCGAGCTGACGTGCTCGTCTCCGTCACGCGGAGCATCATGCACAGCGACGTTGGCTACGCGCTTCAAGGCACCGATGGGAAGCTGCTTTGGCGACAGGACAAGGCAGGCAGAATGGGCTACGGCGGAAGCGGTCTCGCCTTCGCAGACCCCGACGGCGACGGTCTGGACACAGTTTTTTGCGGCTATCCGATCTGCTACTGGCGGGCCGACGGCCGCACGGGGGAGCTCACATCAAACATCAGTCCCGGGAGCGTCCTGCCCGACTGGCCCGCCTACGCCATCCCCAGCGTGGCTGACTTCAATGACGATGGAAAGCCGGAGGTCTTTTTCCCGTCCACGTATGTGTGGGGCCTGCTGACGCTAGAGGGCGAGTGCATTTGGCATCTGCCTTCAGGGGACGTGCCTCTGACGCAGATGCCGGGAATTGCCGACGTAGACGGCAACGGCAAGCTCGCGCTCGGGGCGCCCTTCCGAGATGGCTTCCGGTGCTATGACGCTGCGACGGGCGAGCTCAAGTGGCGCGTGCCGATTCCCTCGGGGCGATGCAGGGGAACCATTTCCGCCGACGTGAACGGCGATGGGCGTGACGAGTTTCTTTTGGTGGCCAGCACGCGCTTGATCGCCGTCGGCACGAAGGATGGCGCGGGGGCGATCATCTGGCAAGTAGAGCTGCCAGGCAGTCTTGGCGAGCCGAGCTTTGCAGATGTGGATGGTGACGGGAAGGGCGAGGTTCTGGTGGTCTGCGGCGATGGCAATCTCTACTGCCTTGATCGAGAGCCGGACTGACGCGACCAACCAGGCTGCTACGCGACCGATCGTCTGTGGCGTTCTTCGGCTACGGAAGCCTGGTCAACCTTTCGTCGGCCCGGCGCACCTTGTCCGACGACCCAAGAGACTCGCCATCGTGGTCCGGGAACTCGGTCGAATGCTTCCAACGTAGTCTCCCCGGTCCCGATGGCATACCTGCCCAATTCGTTTTGCACGACAGTTTTGATCGTGCAACTGACAAGAATGAGCCACAGCAGACGGAAGCCATGCTCGGCGCCCAATACCGTCGTCGCCACCAGTTCGCCCGAGTCCACCAACCCTCCGGCCAGAATCAGACCGGGACAACCATACGATACGTATCAACGATCCCCTGGGGAGGATCTCGCGAATCCTCCGGGTGCAGTTGGTAGGGGTCTAGGTGGGAATGGTCATTCATCGGGCAAGGTGAGCAAGCACATTTAGTACTTTTCGAAAAGGAATTTATAAGGGTGTTTCAGAGCTCGACAAATCGATGTTCCCAGCCCGTGCTAATCCCCAAAAAAGTCAAGGTCAATGCTACTATCATCCTGTTTTTGCTCTATGGGAACCGCTACGGGGGCGGTAATGAAGATTCGCTTTTGACAACCTGGACACATTCTTTCGCATCCCACGAACTTTGCGGAGCACTCGAGACTCCGTTTGCAGTAAGGGCAGGTGATCGTGAAGCCTATTGTTTGCATTTTGCGATCTGACCGCTCTAAGGCATTCGTCGAAAAAGCATGGTTCATTCTACTAAAAACCGTGACGTGGCAAATCCCAGACGGGCTGCAAAGCTGTACGTTACTGTTACGGTTAGCGCAGTCGCTACTCCTGCTGCATCAACATTGCCACAGCCACATTGCAGCAGCCAGGCAGCCAACGGCCAGCACCAACAGCAGCAGGCTTGACGGCTCAGGTACAGCCGCTGCTGCATCGCGGACCACCCGCAGGTATCTAATTTAGAATTCAGTGCGACTTAAAACCAATGGGCGACACGGGATTTGAACCTGTGACCTCTGCCGTGTGAACGTAGAATCCAAACTCTGTCAAAACACCTGAAGGTCTTGTACTACCAACAGGATACGAAACGTTATCGCTTTTGCAAGCCGTTGCAAAAAGATGCGTAGAATTGCAAGTTGTGGGGGTAGTCGGGCTGGGAAAAGGGTAGTCGAGGGTAGTCGCCTTAGTTACCGCTGAGGGCATCCCGCTACTTACCTCCATTATCTCGAACGTTTAAGAACGAAACGTGCGAGATCGCACTCGAAGCATCCTTCCGCTAACAATGAAAATCAGTGTCATCGCACACATAGAAAACGCTGACGGCTCAAGGTTCAGGTCTAGTGGACACGACCACCTGAAGAACCCTTTATTTTACCAGCTTGAGTGCGGTCCCTTCTCCGGGGGATAGCCGCATCTGAAACGTCGTTCTGCCTTGCGGTGAAGCAACGGGCTCACCATTGGCGGCCAACGGAGCGCGGGATGCCAGAGGCACATCGCAGTGCGAACCGATCCCGAGGTCGATGATCTGGCGGTACTCTCCATCTACCGTGACAAACTCTGCAGCAACATCCCGAAGAGATGGATTAACAATAAACAAGTAACGTTGACCATCCTTGTCTTCTCGAGTCACCATTTCAAAAGAGCGACTAACGCTACTGGCGGTCGGCCAACCAATAGCACGTTCCAGATAAGCCTGAAGCCTCTGACTGTCCTTGGTAATATCGAATGGCGCACTGCGCAGGATAAAAACGCCCTGTCCGTATTCCGTTGAGACCGAGGTGATCGGACCGCCATCCGGGCCATAAGAGCCGCCGTAAATGTCAACATGTTCTGTGACCGGTGCTTCATCCGGAGGCTCATCATAGGCCTGCATCTCCAAAATGGCGGTATCTAAGCTGCCAGGATATGGGTCCGGAGCCGTGATGTGGTTGAGTTTATATACTCTATTGGCCCTGGTCACGAAGATCCTCACCCCTTGTGTAATGACACGCGGGAACCTGTGGGCCGTAACCACTTTTCTATTGTCGATTCTGGTATCCCGGGTTTTCCAGTCGTCATCATCCGCCGGGTCACCTCCCTCGGCCAATGTTTGAATCTGAAAATCAGCGGTAATATTGAGTTCACCTCCCGGACGGGCAGGTGAACTGTGATAAACCACTACTTTGTTAATTGATAATGGCTTCATCCACGTAATGTAGACTCTGGTTCCGGTGCCTGTGTCATTATCACTGAGAAAAGCACCTGTGCCATCTGTTACATCTCCATTATTTATAGTGTTCTCGCTGAAATGCGCATGGCCGGGAATCAACTCCCCATCACTTCCAGCGGTTCCACTCAAGGCAAGGTTATTTGTCGTAGGTCCAACAACATCATGTTTGGTTCCGCCAGACTGTATAACTTTAATACGTCTATTCCCAGGCGCTACTTTCAGGTTCCATAGCATAGAAGCAACATAGTCTTCAGCACGGCTGTAACTAAGTTTTGAACCAAATACCTGGCTCATCAGCGCAGGCTTACTGAAACCATATGGATCATAGACACCGGGCACTCCAAACGCGATCAGGGTTCCCCCGTCTTTTGTCCATTTCAATAGCTTCTCCGCCAGTCCATCGGGGAAGTAGGTGGCATGGGGGAGGATCATGACCTTGAATCCCGTTAAATCTTCCCGGCCATTGACGATAACCTCCTCAGGCACATACCGGAAATCCATGTCGAGCGGGACGAATTCACTCTCAGGCACTGCCTCCTCTGACCATCGCCAATTGTCGAAAAACTGACTGAATTTGAAAGCGTCATGGCCGCTTCCGGGATAAGGCCAGTCACTGCGCGTGCGAGCCGGATAGGCATTGATGTCCGAGGTGGCAGGCACCAATATCGCAATCTTTGGCTTAACGACTTCCGTTCGGCTTAAATAGGGCCAGAACTCCCTGGCCTGTTTCTTGCCAACTGGTATTGCGGTTGCTGCCTCCCTGACAAAATCACCGGTGGGGCCCAAATTAACCCCCAACTGGCAGAAGCGTTCATCAAAAAAATTGTGCCGGTATCCCCAGCCATCAAAGTCACCGAAGACATGAAGAATTTTGCGGCCCCAAACGGCTTTCCGCCAGATACTCAGTTCACCTGTCACCCGATAATCGTCCTCGGTCTTAGGTGGAATTAATTGGGGAAAATTCCAGATGTATTCGGTTTCGATGGGGATCTTGCCAGCATACAAACATAGGCTATAAAGCAGGTTTAACGATGGGTAGTGTCCTGGATGGGGGTTATAGTGGTCCTCAATATACTGGGCAGGGATGTCCATGATTCTCTTATAAGCCCCCGCTGTCGCGTTAGCAAATGAATTGTGCATGGTGTCTATTTCCACGGCAACCGGATGGTCGGGGTCGGCCTTCTGTAATGTATCCACAGCCAGCTTTAGATAGTCTGAATAGGAATCGCGGCGAAAGACCTCCCATTCGTATGTCAATGGAGTAGCCCTGGTCCTGGGGGTCTGGGTGACAAACGGATCCGGGGGAGGCTCAATAGCTTCAAAGTTCGGGTATCTGGTCCGCCATGCCTTGTTCAGAGCATCTATTTCATGGAACTTCTCCTTCAGATAGAAGCGAAAAGCTGTTATCGCCTCAGGATTGTATCCGCCAACCAATCC
>CAUZOD010000267.1:0-4417 GCA_963581115.1 Phycisphaerae bacterium
GCGGGCGATGGGGACGCCAGCTTCGCCGAACACCTTGAGGGCGTTGACGCTGTCCTCCAGTTCTCGCTCAGCCCCTTCCCGGTCGAGAAAATAGCGCTCGGTTACATCGGGCAGCGTGAGCCGGTTGAAGGACAGACCCGAGGAATGCACGAGCTTCTTGATCTTGAGTAATTCGTCGAGGTCGGGATATCCCTGCTCCTGGACGCCGGGCAGGGCGTCGCCGTCACCACAGTCCACGCAGTCGACTCCCAGTTGGCACAGTCTCTTCAAATAGGAGGGGCTGAGGTTTCCGCAATCCATCGATACGCGCATCATGACTCGTCTCCTGGATGCATCCGATCGTCAGCAGTGGTACCGTCGGGGTAGCCACCGTTGCCGAAGCAAAGCCATGGTCCAAGACCAGCGTGGTTTCCGGCCTGGTCCGCCACAATGCATCTGCCACAGTCTTCCCGACCGTACCGGCCAACGGTCTTCCCCGCAATCTCCCCCCATTGCGGGGGAACCGATTCGCAGCAACCATCACGAGAGAATTTCCCGTGCCTCGCGAGACTTACATCCCGTCAGGCCCGAACGTCGGCGTTTTTCATCGGGTATAGTCTTGCGGTGGCGTCCTTTGATGTGTTAACATAGGCGCCTTGTGTATTCTGTGGGGCTCGGCTGCCTCGGAGGGGCGCCTGTACCTGTCTAAGGAAAATCCTTTCACACCTGCGGGGATGGGATTCGATTTCGCGCTCTGCGACACCTAACTGAAGGGAGATTTTGATGAAACGAATATCTCTGGTGCTGGGCGCCCTGTCACCCTTGTTGTTGGCATTATCTGTCTCGAAGGCCGTAATTGTGATTGAAGAGGATTTCGAAGACGATGTAATTCTGGAGGACAATTTCGTCGTCGACTCCGAGGCAATCGGTGGGCAACGACTCCTTGAGCACTTCAGCAACACGGAGCCACCGACCAACAATGGCAGGCCGGGAGAATGGATTGCCAATCAGTACGATGTCCAGCGCATGGGATTCACCGGTTCCAACGGGGAGTGGTTTGACCCCACCGACGTCCATCCGGATACCGGCTGGCAAACGGCCGTAGCAAAGGATTTCAACAATCCCCTGAAGGATCCGCTGGACAACAGCTTTATCCCCAGCTCTCCGGCGCGGCCCGGCCAGGAGGGTTTGCTCATGAACCATCACGCCAAGGACGACTGCGGCGCCAATCGCTCCTGTGACGACCCGGATGAGGTGGGCATTCCCAGAATTCGACTTCACCTCGCCGGGTTCATTCGTTTTGCCGAAGCCGACGGCACTGCGGTGATTGCTGGCGTCGGCGACACGGTGCGGGGCAGATTCGATTTCACCGCTTCCGGCAATACTGCCCTAGCCCTGACCAATGACATTGATGCGATGGTGGCCCGCACCGACGACGAAACGATCAACCCGCCGTACACCGTCAATTCCACCGGTTTTGGACAACCGCTCGTTCCACTGCAGCCGGATCTGGGCGGCTGGCAGGGCAACCTAATGGACCCGTACGTGGTCGCTCAACTGGAATTCATTGCCGGCTTCAACTAGGAATACCTCGGCTCGCGGGTTCCGGTGAATTCCCAAATGTGCATGGATACGGGCATTGTCAACTGCATCGCCAACGTCGAGCTGATCCCCGATCATGATGCGTGTACTGAATTACAGATAGGTGTGGGCGAATGCGGCCCAACCACCGATTCAGCCCATAGCCGCCCGGCAGTCAGTGACAATTTCATGCGCTACCAGACGCTGGAACTGGAATACACGGTAGGCCAGGATACCTGGAAGCTCTGGCTCGATGGCGTGGAGGTCTCGACGCAACTGGAAGAAAATTGTACCTTCACCTGTCCGCAAGCGGAGGGCGAGCCGGTACCCGTGGGTCAGCCCGTTCCCCCGATGGGAGATCAACAGATCGATGGGATCATCTTCGGTACCACCGGAGATCGCAGCGCTTTTAGCAATACCAAGAACCGCAGCGCGCTGTTCTTCGACGGCATCTGCTTCACGGTCAATGAGTCTCTGGATGGCTGCTTCGCCAGCGGCCCCACGCCTCTGCTCGGTGACACCAATAACGACGAACAAGTCACCGGTGGCGACCTAATCGCGGTGCAACAGAACTACGGTAATACACTCGGACCGATTGGTGCAGTGGTACCGGAGCCTATATCGGCTTGTCTGCTGGCTTTGGCGGGCTTAGGCGCGATGGTGCGTCGGCGTCGGGTTGCTGCATAGCGGTTATTTGCCACTGGAGTTCAGCATCACCGACGCTGGGCGCACAGAGGAGTTCGCCCGCCAATGGTGCGGCCCACTGGAGAACCTGGTGCCGCTACTGTGACGAATGGCATCAGCACGGGCTTGGCGAAGACGAGCGCACACCACATCAAAAAAACACCGCATACGCCAATTCAGATGGCTTTGTGACGGGTCTGGATCTAATCTCTGTTTAGCTGGGAATAATCGGGTCCGGGTTTACCAACTGGTCCAACCTCCGTCGATCCGAACGGCGGTACCGGTGACGTAACTGGCTGCGTCCGAGGCAAGATATACCGCTGCACCAGCGATCTCATGAGGTCGCCCGATACGGCCGAGCGGCACTTGGCGGCTGATTCGTGCGACGAATTCAGGGTTATCACGTTGCGTATCCGGAAAAGGAAACGGGCCGGGCACGATGGCGTTTACACGAACATTGTTTGGGGCCCATTTTACCGCCTGATACCGCACCAGCATCAAGACCCCTGCTTTGGCCGTGCAATAATGGGCCGGGATTTGCGGATTTTTCTGGTCATAAAGATGGGGATAGGGGCTGACCAGACCGTACATGCTGGCGAACTGAATGATGCTGCCGTGACCTTGCCGGACCATGATTCTGCCCGCTTCGCGCCCCAGGATGAAGGCGGCATCGAGGTTCACGCTCATGCCATCACGCCATTGAGCCAGGGACATCTCTTCCATGGGGACATTGGTGTATCGGAACGTCGCATTGACCATGACGTCTAATGAGCCACACCGATCGACAATCCCGTTGGCGGCTTCGGTCACAGCGGATTCGTCCTGGGCATCGAAGATGAGTGTTTCGGCGGCAAGCCCTCTAGCATTGATGGGGCCACACACACATGCTGCAGCGTCACTATTCACGTCGGCCACGATAACGTGAGCGCCGAGAGCGGCCAACTCCGCACAGATCGGACCGCCCAGGTAACCTCCGCCGCCGACCACCCACGCCACTTTCCCAGACATATCGAACAGCTTGCTCAAAATGAACCTCCCAGATTAGGCTGCCAAGCGAATAATACAGCCGTTGCATCCATGTTGACAACTTTCAAGTGAGACAGGGTTTACACTGGTGTGCGAAGGTCATATGGGAAATGTCGATTGGCATTAATTTTTATCGTTTCTTCGATTGCGATGTTGAAATTCGAGGGGGGGCTGTTATTCTATTACGTTAAGCCGATGGTCCGGCGGCAGAGTTAACCAAAGGTTCTATGGGGAAGATAAACTCAGAAGTCATAGTAGTTTCAATACTGAAATTCCTGAAACGATATCTGGTAGGAAATAAGTTATGAAAACACCCATCATTGCATTGGCGTTGCTCCTTTTACCTGCTGGGACGGCTTTTTCCCACGAAAAGGATAAAGATCATTGTTCTGAATGGCGAGAGAAACTCCTGAAACAATACGACAAGAATGGAGATGGCAACCTCGATGATGAAGAGCGAACGGCCATGAAAAAGGCCTGGGCCAAGAAATGGGAAAATCGTAAAGGTGGTTGGGGCAAGCATCGCAAACATTACCACAAAGATGGTGATGGCAAATTCAATCATGACGAGCATCACGCCCGGCACAAGAAAAAGTGGGGCAAACGCGGCGGATTTACTCTGTCCCGACACCTGATGACCCATTTCGATGCAAATAAAGACGATGAGATCAGTGCCGACGAAGTCCCCCAAAGCTTTCACAAGTATTTCAAAAGTGTCGATGCCAACGTGGATGGCACAGTGAACCAAAAGGAGATTAGTCAGGCTGTCAAAAAAATGGTGAAGAGGAAATTCGTCTCCTATGTTCAGAGCCGTGTCTTTGATAAAATCGACCAGAACGATGACGGCAAGATCGATATCGAAAAAATTGTCGCCAAGATGCACGTGGGATTGAATAAAATCGATACCAGTGACGATGGCTTCATCGACAGGTCCGAGTTCAAGGCGATCACTAGTCCGCCTCCGGTAAAACAAGCTGCTTCATCAGAACAGTCGGATGGCGTGCAGGCGGAGTTGGCCCGCCTGTGTCAGGCCATCGAGAAACTGGCTGAATCCTTTAAAAGACAGGGAATAAGGCAAGCATGCAAATAAGGGTAGTCGCAGGTCCGTGCCCGAAAACATCGGGTGTTCGTAACAGAAAACCCTTGA
>CAUZOD010000268.1:0-4414 GCA_963581115.1 Phycisphaerae bacterium
ACCCGAATACGGTCCGTGTCCCAGTCCACAGAATCGAGACGCAATCTGCGTGATTTCCTCCCGGTTCTGAGGGGAATTGGGTGGGTCAACAATCCCCCGGAACAAGGCGGCGTCCAGCGTCTTAATCGCTGGTGGGTCTTCGGCTGGGAACCGTTCGTGAACAGCCTGCCAAGCCAACCGGTTGGCTTCTTGGCACAACTTTCCCGCATCGCGGTAACGTTGCTTCACCTAGTCCTTGAACCGGCTCGCTTCCTCCCACTTTCCTTGACGGCGAAGGCGGTCTGTCGTTTCGATCTTGGATTCGGCGATGCCCACAGTACGTTCCTAGCCGAACGGGACCGGTCAGAGAGGGGGGATACCATGAGGAGTCCCGTCTGACAAAGGGGTACAGATAGGGGATAAAACGTAAGTTCAACGCAAGTCCCAGGACAGTGTTGCAGCCCTAAAACGTGTCGATCCGCATTGCCGGCAGGTGACCGTGCACTTGATCTCGGGCTACTTTTCCCGGTCAGGCATAGGAATGGACTGGAGAGCTGGATGCTGAAAAGTAACCTTCCCGGGCACGGCTACGATTTCCTACAAATCGTTTGACGATATCACCTCTCCGCCCGCCCTGGTCGTCAGGGCGGTGAGAACCACTTGGTCCATGTTTTCCGACTCGAAGTGAACACTGGCGTCGGCACGCAGAAAATGACATCCGCCCGGATGGTAGCTGGAAAATCCAGACGTTTCGAGCCGCTCAAAAAAACCTTCGCCAGGAATCGTTCCGAGGCCGTTGATTCCCTCGATGGTACTGAACACGTTGAAGTGGACCCACTGATTGCCCTGATGCGAACCTACTTCGCCCCCGGTGAGTTCGCCGACCATCACGGTGTTGCTGGTGCCATCGAATACATCGCGAATTCTGACCGGGTAGAGGTTGTACAACATCCCGTCGCCGTCGATCGTATGACACTGAAAGTTCACTTTCCATGCCGCTTGGCTGTCAGCCACCCCGCCGACGTTCGTGGAATGGAACATGATCCCCGACCCGATGTGAATCAGCTCATCCTGAGGATCGGATGGGCACTGAAACATATCGATCCGGTTTCGCGCGAGACCAATCACATCAGGACTATAGACGCCAAGTATTCCAGTGTCCACACTGTATAGGTTGTCCAGCTCCGTCTGTTCTATGTACGGTAGGATACGTAAAGTCCAGCCTCTGGCATAGTAGTCCTCCACGTCGAGCTCGGAGGGAGTGAATGCCGAGTGAACATAAAGCTCGCCCAGGGGGAACGTGCCGTCTGCGGAATGGTAATTGTGCAGCGCAATGCCAATCTGCTTCAAGTTATTCATGCACTGGACACGGCGAGCCGCCTCGCGAGCCGCCTGGACTGCAGGCAACAAGAGCGCTATCAGGATGGCGATGATCGCAATCACTACCAGGAGTTCTACCAGTGTAAAACCGTGTCGATACCGAGAGTCATGCCGTCCCATTTCAGTTTTCCTTAGTAGTTCGAGTCCAGGTTGTACCAAATAGGTCATTGATGGCCACGTCCGCCTACCATACCCATTCTACATTGATATCAGGAACGGCACCAGGGAAAGCGCCTCCTGGCACAGTACAGATTGAGTGCCAAGACGGCATCGTGCTGCGTTTGAACCCTATCTCGGCGTTCGATGCGGGCTGATGGCCTGGCTCAACCCGCCATAGTAATTTCGAGCCCGCCGGACAGCCATCTGAACCCCAGTGGATTCGCCAGCCATGTCGTCAGATTAACTCAGGTCAGCGGGAGATGAGCGCCCAGCTGGGGGTAGAGTCCCAGGCCGACACGCGATCAGCCATTCTTGGACAACCTGAAAGAGACACCCACGAGAATCAGGGCGAGTGATGCCAGAAGCATCGTGGACGGTTCGAGCTCTCGCGGGTGCCAACCACCCGGTAGAATAACATTCCGTGTGCTTTCATCGTTATTGCGTTCGGTCAGAAGCACAATTGGAAAACGTTACATGAGATTGTAGCTTGAATACCAAAGAAGTATCCATGCCAGACATGAACTCAAGTGATAAAGGAAAATCGGAAACGAGAAACCGTGGTTCCAGCTGTGGCGTACATTGCTGACCAACAGAACGCCGCCATAAGGCCAGGAGACTATAAGGCAAGGTGTGCTCATAAAATCCCATCTCAAGGAGCCGTCACCCTGCGTCGCGTAAAGGCAAAGAAAAGCTAAACCAATCACATGAAAACAGAAGAGGTTCATTGCCGTTGGAAACCAAACGGCCCACGATTTTGGATACCGCAAGACGCTCAAAAGACCAAATGCAGGTACTCCATAGAGCGGCACAAGGAACAGGTGCAATTTTCCAATGGCTACACCACCGGCAACGATCGCAGTCCAGAGCATAATTTTCCAGATCGAAAACTGGCTCCGCTTGATGGTGGACGGTACCGGCTGGGATACGGGCACCGCATCTGAAATTATTGGCGGTGCGAGCGGTACCTGTTCGGAGGTATGAAACAACCCCTTAACGCGTGTAGCCTTGACCCATCGACCAGTAGAACCTTTTCTAACGTGATTTGTTTCACGCAACTTTCCAGCGCGGCGCAACCCAATCAACTCTTTGGCTGAAACCGGTCCGTAGACACCCTTTGGAGTCTTGTAAAACCAGTGCGCCATTACGCCACCTCGTTTTGAGTGGCACTGTTGACTCGCACGAACCGCTTCGCTGATGGCATGGCACCTACCTTTTAAAGGGCCGGTACCCACGGGCCGCGGTAGGTAGGTAACCGCGAGTCTGTGGGTACCGCACGCCGACGGCCAGGGCATGCAGAGCCGATCGGGGATAATCCAGTCAGACAGCAGCAATGTGCCGGTGATGTACGTGAAGTTGTCACTCCAGGCGGCGACCAGCACATCGAGACCTGCCGCGTCCATGCCCTGCATCAGGCCGTCCATGTTGATTCGCGAAACGTCTCGGGGAGCGGTGCCGGGTGTCGTCGTGCTCGTCATGTCTTTGCATCCGCCTTTGCGGCGTGTAGACGCTCGAGGTCTTCCTGGTATTGCGCCCATGCCCGCTCGTCGCGACGCACCCGTGACGAGATGTATCCGATCCCGATCTGGCGACGAGAACGATCGGTCCGATTCGGACCACTGTGGTGAATGGTGTTGACCGAGTGCAGGGCCACGTCGCCCGGATCCATGCACAGTTCGACGGCCGGGCAGGTGGCCTCGTCGACCGGTTTGGTCAGACAGCGGCTGAAGCCCAGCACCCCTGACGATCGGTGGGGCAGCAGCCCCGATCGGTGTGAGCCCCTGTGGCAGATCAGCACGCCGTTGTCGGGCGTCGATCGGTCGACCGCAATGGTCGCCACCAGGGCCTCGGGCGGGTCCCAGCATTGAAACGTGTTGTCCTGGTGCGGCGGGGAGACGGCATCCGAACGGGACAACTTGTCGAAGAACATGACATTGCAGGGCTTTACGGTCGCCTCGGCGAAAATCGCACCGACCATCTTCACCAGACGCTCGTCAGTCCTGAGGTCCTCGAAGTAGGCCGAGTTTTCCTCCATCTTGTGCAGCGCCTTGACGCCGCCCCGGGGCGTGCCGTCGTAGTACACCCGTCCTTGCACCAGGCGCGGTGCGACGGTACGGATGTATTCGTGAAGGTGACGCTGCAATTCAGAGATCTCATCAGCCGAAAACACGTGCCGCGCCATCGCGAATCCGTCTTCATGATACTGTTGTGCCAGGGAATCGATATTCATCACAAGGGTCCGTCGGAACGATCACCGCTGCTGGAGGAGGTTGACCTTGTTGCCGTCCGGATCGGTTAACTCGATTCCCGTGTGGCCGGCATGCAGAGGCTTGGGGCCTTCGAACGCCAATCGCTTCTCCTCGAGGATTACTGATACTGACAGGAAATTTGATTTCCATCGACAGATCTGAAGCCTACAAGGAGAAAATAGTGAATTCAAGGGGAAAGGAGTCCAAAGGTGGCCAGGAACGTGTTCATGTCCACGTAGGTCAGTTCGTGAGGCTCGTCGTCAGAACGGTGGTAGCCGTCCATACCGCGCGCGGTCAGCGCTTCCGTCGGAGTTATATATGGAGTCCCGCTGAGGACAAGTGTGGGGGTAGCGGTTCAAAGTCTGGGCGTAACGGGTCCCACCCGTTCCGGGCATGTTCCCTGTCCCGACATGCCGTCAAATCTCAGCCGTGTCGGTCCGTTGGTAGATCGTCCGGCGCATCCAGCCACATGGCTAGCCGATGGCATTTTCGGCTGGCAGTGATGCACGCAGTGCGGCGGCGAGTGATTGGAGCATCTCGGCCCGATTCGTTGCCGATTCGCTGGAGTCATCCGTGGGGACCGGGCAGGCGTCCGGCCAGGCTTTCAGAGGGTCGTTTTCGGCCGTCTCGAAGCACGGGGTGGCTACAAT
>CAUZOD010000269.1:0-4376 GCA_963581115.1 Phycisphaerae bacterium
GATCGATAGCGGGAGAGTCCCCGAGGATCTGGCGAGAGCGGAACACCATCTGGCCCCATGGGGGATCTCACTACGAGAGGTGGATTACCTTTTCCTGACGCACAGTCACTACGATCATATCGGTGCAGCAGCTGAACTGCGGAAGCGAGGCACGCAAGTAATCGCTGGCCCTGGCGATGCGGAGGGAATTGAGAAGTCGGACTACCGGACGATTCCCTACGCTGCGGGATTCGACCTGCCAGCATGTACGATAGATCGCGTGGTGACGGACGGTGACACAATCGATGCATGCGGACTCCAATTCACGGCAATCCACGCGCCGGGACACACAAACGGATGCGTGATCTACCAGTTAATCCACTTGGAGAAGATCGTCTGGTTTTCCGGCGACGTGCTGATGTGCGACAACACGGAGTTCAACCCTCAACTCGGATGGCAAGGTGGGGAGGAATTTGACAAACCAACCTACATCCAGACCCTGAAACGGCTGTCTACGATGCCAGTGGACTGCATCCTCGCGGGACACTTCCTGCCCTATCTGGTCGAAGGGGAAAAGCTAGTTGGACGAGCGTATGTCCAAGCACTGATCGAGTGGCGATGATCAAACCTCATTGTGATAGAGAAATATTTGCAGTGTGAGGCGAAACCAATATCTACGGGCACAGCAAGCAAGAGGTTAGACATATCTATGGCCCGGACCGTTCAAGGCGTCTGCAAACGGGCGGCCGATCTATCTAAAACCTGTCTGTACCAATACCAGACAGTGGTTGCTGACGCGAATTCTCAGGGGTACCTTGGCCATGATGGGTTCATGTTATCATTTACAAACATCAACCCAGAAAACACGAACAGGAATGGGCCGTTTGAATCGTCATGGCGAATCCAACCACCAATGTGCATCGTGTCTCAGCGGCGGCCGAGTGGTTGGGCAAGATCGGCTGGTAGCTGCCGAACGTTCCCCGGTAACCTGATGGCATTCCATTTTCTCCCATTGTCTGATTTAAGACACTCCCTGTGGGTGCTGATCCTGATCTGCAACTGCGTATCAGCCCATGTATACGGGGCAGACCGTTACCAGGAAGCACCGATGCTGGCTTCGCAGGTCGCTGCCCAACAACTGCCGCCGGTGGGCGATCGCTTGCCAGACGAACCCGCTGTGGTTGAGCCGTTGGACAAGATCGGAAAGTATGGTGGCACGTGGCGGCGCCTGGCCATCACCCCCGATGACAGTTTACTGGGCAATCGTCTCGGCTATGAACCCTTGGTGCGTTGGGACAAAACCGGGACGACTCCCATTCCATGCGTGGCCAAGCGGTGGGAGATCGAGGACGGTGGACAACGCTACATTCTCTATCTGCGCAAGGGGATTAAATGGTCAGACGGGCAGCCATTTTCGTCAGAAGATGTGCGATATTGCATCGAGGAAGTGCTCAGCAACCTCGAACTCGGAGGCCGTTATGTGGCTCTGGCTCCCAAGGACACGGTGGTCCGCGTTTTGGCACCCGATCCCGAAATACTTGTTTTTGAGTTTGACAAGCCCAACGCCATATTTCTTGAGAAGCTCTGCTATCTAGGACATGGCATCTACCAGCCCAAGCACTACTTGAAGCAGTTTCACCACAACTATGCTGATCCGGAACAACTGGATCGGATGGTGTCTGAAGAAAATCTTGACCATTGGACCCAGCTGTACCTGAACAAGGCCGACTCCCACATCAATCCCGATCTGCCCACCATCACCGCCTGGCAGATCAAGATCGGCCCTCCGGCGATGATGTACGAGGCAGAGCGCAACCCTTACTACTGGAAGGTGGATCCCGCCGGCAATCAGCTGCCGTATATCGATCGGATCGCGTTCCAGGTAGCGGACAATTCAGAAGTGCTGAACCTGATTGCCTGCACGGGCGGAATAGATATGCAGGGTCGGCATATTGACAGTTCGAAATACTCGTTCTTCATGTCACCCGAGAACCGCAAGCGGGGTGGTATCGTTCGCTACAACGTGTTCGCCGATGCGTCGTCAGGTGGCAACGCTGGAATCATCTTGAACCTGTCCACGCAGAATCAGAGACTGCAGCCCTACCTAACGGATAAGCGTTTCCGCATCGCGATGTCACTGGCCATTAATCGGAATGAGTTGATCGAGTTGACCGCCGGCGGGATTGGTGACATCTGCAACGGAGTCGGCTTTCCCGCCGATCCCTATTTCCAACCGGGTGTTGACCAGCAGCACGTTCAATACGACCCTGACAGAGCCAATGAACTGCTCGATGCCGTAGGTCTGAAGCGAGGGCGCGATGGCGTGCGTCGATACCCAAATGGCGAGCCATTTCGCGAGATCATGTATTGCCGATCATGGGGAACGGCTGGTGCCTTGG
Organism: Phycisphaerae bacterium; assembly: GCA_963581115.1. GTDB lineage: Bacteria > Planctomycetota > Phycisphaerae > Phycisphaerales > Phycisphaeraceae > CAUZOD01. The sequence goes on from CAUZOD010000269.1 coordinate 2,379, forward strand.
AGATGGAACAGCTAACCGTGCAGTATTGGCGCGAGGTCGGGCTCAACTTCGTGATTAAGGCCGAGGCGACCGAGATCAGCCGGATGCGTGTGCGTAATGGTGAGACTGATTTCTGGTTTGCAGGCAATGCCGGGTTGCACTGGATTCTTCAGCCAGCCCTGTATATACCCGTCAAGCAGCAGGCCGCATTTGCCCCTCAATATGGTACTTATATCGAAACCCAGGGTCGAGCAGGTATGCCCCCGACACCGGAAATGCAACAACTGGTCGATTGGTACTACAGCCTGATTCATGCGATGGAAGCTCCACACCGACTGCAGATGGGTCGTAATATTCTCTGGCAATGGTCCAACGAGTGCTACATGATTGGCTTGTACCGCGTGTACTCCCTGACCATCGTGTCCAGCCGTTTCCGAAATTGTCCGGATAGCTTTCTACATGGCTGGCGGGTTCAGTCACCTGGATACACAAACCCAGAGCAGTACTATATCGAATCGCTTCAGCATTCCGTGCAAGTTGAGGTTGGAGATCACGGCACGGTTTATCCTTCTGGCCGGTTCCAGGTGTATGACGGGATGGAGCAGGAATTCAAGTTGACACCAGATGAAGACTTCATGGTTTCCGACCTACATGTCAACGGGAAATCAGTGGGAGCGGTCGATTCATATCGGATCGAGGAAGTGGTCAGGGATGTCACGGTTAAGGCCACGTTCGCGCCGTTTGCGCGGTGATTGTGATGAAAATAGATACCGGAAGGCGTGACATACCGACCTACGATTATTCCTTTACGACGCCAACAGAGACGGTCAAGCCACCGTCGCTAACCTAATCATCGTGCAGAAAATTTTGGCGAGATGTCGATGATTTTATTGCTATCAAGATTCAGTTTGGTCAGGCTGACCCCATATTCAAGGCCAGAAAGGTCAGTAATTCTCTTCTTTTTCAGCAACAAACCCGCTATCAAAGCAAGATCCTCACGAGTAATAGGGCCTTTGGATTTTTCCAAATGCCCACGAATACCGTCTTTAAGGCTGGAGCACATGAAATGGACCACAGTATCGGTAGCGGAGCGGTGGGGATTTGTCTTGATCAGTATCTCTTTGGCTCTTTCCCACGAGATGTGACCAATCTTTCTATCCATTCGTGAGCCCCAATATACATAAGAATGTGAATCGAACCTAAAAAGGATTTCAGGATAGAATCTAGAAAAAGGGCCATATGGCATGGGAATTCACAGGGTTGGCATCGTAGGGCTGGGCCATGGCAAGAGCCATCTCCATGCGGTTGAATTCCTTGAGAATGCTGAATGCATTTCAATCTGTGATGTCAATGAAGATCTATTGAGCAAGACCGCTAAAGAAACGAAGATAAGAACGGCAACCACAGACTACGCTGATCTTCTTTCGACCCCCGACATTGACATTATATGTGTGTGCACGCCGTGCCACATGCATGGACAAGAGGTACTGGCCTCGCTTGATGCAGGGAAGCATGTCATGGTCGAAACACCCATGGAAAATGAATCCATGGACTGTCTGTGGAAGATCATCCATATGGCAGAACGCCGGAATCTGAAAGTCCAAATGGACTGTCCTGATCGGTGGATTCCTGAATCAGTCAAGATGAAGCAGATGATCGAGGAAGGACAGCTTGGGGACATCTACTACGTCATCTGTGAATACTTGCAGGATATTCGGCAGCAAGGCACGGGTGGTTTATTACACAAAGAAAACTTTCGCATGGGATACGGAGTCCAAGCCCAGGAACCGGTCTCGGCTGGCGCCGGCATATATGCCGTCGATACGGCGCGTTGGTTTCTGGGAGAACAGTTCACAGAGGTATTTGCCTACGGGAATCGAAAGAACCTGCCGATGCGGAACGTAGACGATCACGATGTGGCTCTGTTTCGGACCGCGTCCGGTGCTATCGCTCGAGTGCAATGCTCCAAGGCGGCGCGACGCCCTTACAAGGAGATCATCAAGTCTGTTTGGGGCACCA
>CAUZOD010000270.1:0-4376 GCA_963581115.1 Phycisphaerae bacterium
TGGGATCGCTGCCGGATACCTGGTACTTCTTTCCGCGTGACGGCGGCGCGATGATTCACTATGACGAGGCCAACCTCTACGGGACACATGGGGCCGAGCACCCGCTGCAGGTCGATTCGTTCTTCAACCCCGAGGCGGGGTACGCGCTGACGCTGCTGAGCAACGACCTCGACGGCCAGTTTCGCTGGTACGACGTTGGCAAGAATGAACGCGGCGGCTGGTACCGGCAGGAGTTCCTCGAAAAGCGGCTTGCTGCCGGCGAGGTCTGGACGTTGCCGACATGTATCGTGGCGATTTCGCGGGGGGACTGGCGGGAGAGTTTCCGCTTGTACAGGCAGTGGGTGCGCACCTGGTACAAACCAAAGCCGCCGGCCCAGGACTGGTACAAGAACTCGTTCGTTCACAGCTGGCATGTTCCCAGTTCAAACCCGGACGACAAGGCGGACTTCATGGCCAGCGCAGAGCCCGGACGCAAGGCGTTCGACTATGCCAACTCCCTGACCTTCTATGCCTGGCATGTGCGCCAAGGACAGGACGAACCAAACGCCGGATACTCTGGCCAATACGGCAGGAATGCCACCTGGTGGGTTGGCGGTGAGGACCATTTTCGTGCATCGATCAAAAAGGCGCGGGATGCGGGCATCGCCATCAGCCTGTACACCAACGCCCTGATCATCAACGACAAGGCCGAGCCCTATGGCGCAAAACGTCCCGAGCTCGACGGTCTAGGGACCGTTACCGACAACGCCAACACCCTGGGCTACCGGCCCTGCATGGGGATGGAAGAATGGATCGATTATATGGTCACTTGTCAGAAGTACCTGACGGCCGACCTCGGCGCCCGTATTGTCTACCTCGACGAAATGGGACACGGCGGCCGGGTCTGTTACCGAAAAGATCATCCGCACAAATCGCCGGAACCGTACTATTACGGCGAACGCGAATTGACCAGACGCATACAGGCCGCGGTGGCGGAGGAGGTGACGATATGCTCAGAGAATCTGCCGGAAGACATCCGGCTGCAATACCAGAACGCCTTCTACAACGCCGGCATCGGGCGCGGTGTCAGACCACATACAACGGTGCCGATGAACATGGCCAGGTTTGCCTTTCCCGATATCAAGTGCTTTAACCTGATCTACCACTATGAAATGAAAGACCAGAATTGGGACCTGCTCAAGTTCGTCCTGTTCAACGGCGACTCCTACGGCCTGTCCCGTTCCTACGACCCCGAAAGCTACTTCAGCGAGGAAGCGATCCAGGAGCACAAACGCATGTTTCACATCCTCCACGAGAACGCCGATGTGTTTACTTCGTTCGACGTCGAGCCTTTCATCCCGGCGGAAATCCCGGGAGTCTTCGTCAATCGATTCCGCAACGGCGAAAAGACGATCTGGACGGTCTTCAACGGCGGCTACAGAACGGCCAGGGGCAAGCTACTCGAAATCGAGCCAAAGCCGGGCGCGGCATATGTGGATTTATGGAAAGGTGCGCCTGTGTCCGCCGATGGTGAGTCGCTCGTCGTGGAGATCGGCCCGCGCGAGGTTGCCTGCATTACCATTGTGACAGACTGATCAGGGGAGACCTCCTGTTACCAATCCATTCAGGTAAAAATGGGGGGGTGCTTCACCGCTGTAGGGCCTACACAGGCCATCAGCCACACATCACCTGCACCGCACTCGAAGCGGTGCGGCGACGAGGGCCAAGAGGGCCAGCAGGAGGGTGGCCGGTTCGGGGACAAGATCTGCTTCTGAACCACTGGCTGTGGACTGGCCGAAGTTCGCCACCCATAGAGCATAGGCGGCCGTTGTCGAATCGGGGCTGTCCCCGTCGCGCCACACAGTGTAGTCAGCAGCGCCTACGGTGCCGTCGCCGTTGTAGTCTCCAACCAAGCTGGCGGCGCCGACCTCGCCGAACCCTATGTTATCCATCTTGGCGTATTGGCCTTCGCCTAGGTGCTTTGAAATACCAGCCGAAACGTAGGACACGGAGAAGGTGATGGGCTCGCCGGTGAAGGCTCCCATGTCAACCCAATCTCCAATGTACCCCACCTCCGTATCATCAGCATCGCGGTACCGGGCTCTGGCCGTGTCACCGTCCAGATCATAGATCAACTGGACCTCAAACCAGTCCAGAGTGCTAAAGCTGGCCGCATAGCCCGGATTCCAGTCGTACTGGGTTCCGTCTGAATTCTCATGGTAAAAGTTAATCGAGTTCTGCGTCATCTCCAAGAGCAGACCCGGTCCGCCTACCACTGGGCCCACGAGATCCCACGGGTTGCCTTGGGCCTCTTGCACGCCGAGCGCACACAGCTGTCTCCCTTCAGAAACATTGCACATCGCCCTGGTCAGGAACTCCCCAGAGCTAATTGTCGAGCTCGTCGCATGGGTATACAAACCACCTCCGAAACCGTCGCTGGTGCTGCCCTGCCTTAGTCCCCGGGTGTTCAGGTAGCCCGTACGCGTCCTTGGCCTCAGCGTGGTCACGCCACCCTTGATGCGACCAGCCGGCGGTTCCGTTAAACGCCTGACCATCAGACCATGGCGGCGACGATTCAAAGTCTTCCATCACTTCCGCCAAAACAGAACCTACCAAGGTCAACATCAACACAATTATTACCAACCTACTCATTGTTCTCTCCCTTCCAAATGTTCAAATTATCACCCGTGCCGCACTCAAAGCGGCACGGCGGTCAGGGCCAACAAGGCCAATAGCAGTGTGGTGGGTTCTGGGATGATGGTCTGCCCCTGAACCGCTGGCGATAGACTCGCCAAAATTATCTTTCCAGGTTCGGTAGTCGATCTGGTCGCCCCCGTTATCTTGCCACACGGTGTAGTCGGCGGCATCGAACACGCCGTCGCTGTTGATGTCGCCGCTGGTTGGATCAATCGCCAGGATGCCCACCGAGTCACGCCATGCTTGATCCATTTCAGAGTGCCAGTCGGGTACGTCGTACCTCCGATCCAGGATCGGATCAACAATCGTACCGTCAGTCTTCTGATACGAAGCAGCACCCACCATAGACGCCGCGAAAGCGGCGACCAGAAACAGCGTGGCCAGACGCATTAGTGGACTCCAGCGAAAAGGCACCTCCTGCGGAATACTACTGGCCAGTATGACCTGTCGCTGGTGCGGGGGCAAGATTTTTACTCCCTATGACACATCACCCGCACCGCACTCGAAGCGGCACGGCGGTCAGGGCCAAGAGGGCCAACAGCAGGGTGGTGGGTTCTGGGACATGGTTTGCTGAACCACTCGCTGCGGACTGCCCGAAGTTTGTTTTCCACAACAGGTAGTCAGCCTGTACTACAGTTGCTGCTCCCGATCCATTGCCACTTAGCAGTGAAGCATCCAAACCCAGGTTGTCTTGCCATATGGTGTAGTCGGCGGCATCGACAGTATTGTCTCCGTTGAAGTCACCCATCACAGAAGTCGACTCGGGGACGATCATATGATGAATCGACGGACCTGCAGCGTACATTGCGGCCACGTCGGAGTCGCTGAGTGGTTCGTCCCAAATCTCGAACTGATACATGTTGCCCTTGAAGAACTCCCGGTTGTTGGAGTTGTTGGCGACGTTTCGGCCGATCCGAGGCGCGTAGCCATTAGACGTGGTCAACGGGCCATAGTCGGTGCTGGTCTCCTCTTTCAGAACGCCGTTGACGTATATCTTCTCCTTGCGGCTGTTGGCACCGGGATAATCTCCTTGCAGTGTCCATATCAGGTGCAACAGCTCACCACTGTTTTGGGCTTCGGCGTACCCCGGGTTGTGGTTGAAGAAACCGTTGTTACTGAAGTGGCGTTCAGTACCGTCGTAAGGTCCACCGTGATCGTGATGCTGAAACATGTTGTTGAGCCTGTCCGAGTGTTGAGTTCCTGGGGCATGGCCGTTGGAGCCGATTGAGAGCAGCGTCATGTAATCACGCGGGTCCGCATCGAAACTCACCCAGTAGGCCGTCGACATGGCGTCGCTAAAATTGGCGGGAAATTCCTGGGTGGCATTGATTCCATCGAGCCTGGGCTGAATCGTGGTCCCGTTCCCGGAGGAGAACTCGCCCTTGAAACGCAGGCCCTGAATCACTTTTCGGCCTGGGACTTGCAACTGCACGAGCTCTGGGTCACCAGGGTCCGCACCGCCGTACCCGTCCTGATGCTCGCCATCAAGGTTTTTCGTCGCTCCGGCAACCGGGGGCGCTGTGTTGAGAAAATCCAAGTCGGGTACTGACGACGCTGTGTTGAACTCATACTTCAGCCACTGACTGGCGCTGGCCACCGGAAGACACATGACCAACATCGCAACACACAGCATAGTTTTCAGTGTCGTGTTCATTTGCTAACCTGAATTATCGAATTCAGTGACATAGAATAACTTGTGG
>CAUZOD010000271.1:0-4366 GCA_963581115.1 Phycisphaerae bacterium
CCCATTCCAGGAACCATGCCTGGGAACCCATATCGCCCATCGTCACCTTCTGGCGGTAGTGGCTGACGGCCGACATGTCCGCACCCATGAAATCGATACGCCCGTCGTTGTTGATGTCCGCCACATCGCAGCCCATCGAAGACCATGGCGTGTGCGGCAATGCCGATTTGGCCACATCGGTGAACGAGCCATCACCGTTGTTGCGATAGAGTTGATCCTGCAGAAGAAAATCATTGGCCACGTAAAGATCGGTCCAGCCGTCGTTGTCATAATCCCACCAAGTGGCGCCCAGGCCGATACCATTGCCTTTGATGCCAGCCTCGGTGCTGACGTCGGTCCAGGTGCCGTCACCATTGTTGCGATAAAGGTGGTCGTACTGACCAGAAATGATCGGCATGTAGACGTCTCGTTGTGAGCCATCGGGCTCGGTGCGCTGGTAAGTCACCACATCCACTAGTTCGAGCATGTCTTCATCGATGTAGGGAATGCCAGCATCCCGATGGATTGATTTGCTGTATCGCTTGGAAAACGCAGCGTGATTCGGCGGCTGCTGCCGGTTGGTCAACAGGTAGCCATCCAGATCGCCATCGTTGTCGTAATCCGCGAACGCCATCATGATGCTGGCGCCGTCAAATGCCAGACCCTGACCCACCGCCTCGTCCACAAACGTCCCGTCACCCTGGTTCACGTACAGCCGGTTGGGTTCCTGAAAAGCGCACACATATAGGTCCAGATCACCATCACCGTCGATATCCACGAAACTCGCCCCAGTCCCCCAGAACGATTCCGACAGGCCCGCACTGTCAGTGACATCTTCGAAACGGAAATCGCCCAGGTTCCGGTACAGGCGGCTGCCCGCTGACTGGCGAGTCAGGTACATGTCCGCCAACCCGTCACCGTCGTAATCGCCGATCGTGACGCCGCTGTAGACCGGTAGGGTTTTGAAGTCGTAATCCTGCTGTGGCTTCTGCCAGTGATGGACAAAACCGATCCCGCTGTGATCAGAATCCAAACGACTAAACCGCCCCGATACCGGCATGGCCGGATCCAGCTGCTCAAAAGCAATGTCACTGCTTCGCCCCGGATGGCCACCCGTACCGACACCTGCCTGATCACCGGGGTGATTACGTTCAGGTTCACCACCATCACATCCTGCTATGACACAAACTGCCACCAACAACGGGGCAAGGCTCCGCCAGCTGCAGGCAAACCGAAACAGTTCCGGTGGCCCAAAATCAAAAACCACACACTGGATCCGTAGATGGCGGCACCGCAATCGAGCACGTGTTCTAAACAATGTAGGCCTCTTGACTACCAGACCCTGATGCTACGCGGACCATGGACGTGGTCAATCCACTAATCGCTGGGAACTCGGTAAACACCCTGTATCCAGCCGAACTGTCACCATGCAGATTAAACTGCACCATAGGTATAAAGCAGACCAGAAGAACATACAATAAATTTCACTATCTCCTACTACACTTATTTTTGTAAGTTATTTTAATATAACCTATAATGATATTATTTTAAATTAAGGGGAATCCCTTGGAATTCATGCCAGACATGGTATAATATAAGACCTGTAAACAGGTGATTACACCATGATGACAGTTACTAGTAGGGAAGCTGCTTACAACTATATCCGGCGCCAGCTTCTAAGTGGCCGCTGGGTATCTGGCAATCGCCTCAGTGAACTGGGGATTGCCCATGAACTGAACCTCAGCCGCGGCCCTGTTCGCGAGGCAGTCAACCGCTTGGCCGCTGAAGGCCTGTTGCATCTGACCCCGGGGCTGGGTGCAGTTGTTCGCACCACAAGTCGCAGTGAAATTGAACAACTATTCCTGATCAGGCTGGAGCTGGAACCGCTAGCAGTCGCCCAGGCTGTTCGATGCTCCAATGCGCATGGCCTAAGGCGCCTGAACCGAAACCTTCACCAGATGGTTGAAACTGCGAGGTTAGTGTATCAGGCGCCAAACTCTGCGGCCGCAAACGAACTATTTAGCCGCTGGACTGAAATCGACTGTGCCTTCCACAGCAATATCATCCGGATGGCTGACTGGAAGCTGGTAGGCAAAATCGTGATCGAACAGCAGGTCTTAAGCATTTCGCTATCGCATTTTGCACAACGGCCGGACTCGACGCTCTGGCCAACCTATGCCGCAACCGTAATTCGTGAACACCGCCAGATCTACCACGCGATCATGAAGGGCGATATCGACCAAGCCACTGACGCAATTACTACGAGCTTGCAGGAAGGGATGAAATTGTCACTGAAAAACTACGACCAACAAAAGGATCGTATGGCGGATTACTGCACTCCCATGGACCAAATCACCAATAACGCGGAACCAAGTTTCGGCAGTTGATAGGGAATCTCGGCGTCCAGATTCCGGGGCTGGATTGCGAGATTAGGGGCACGAACACCGGTAGCCTGGACTTACCTGTCGCCACGGGAACTGACCTCACCTGGCTGGCAAGGCGAATCGGTCACCGGCCGAAGGGTGAAGATGGGAGGTTTGCCATTCGCCCACAACATCTTTGATCTTTCTCCTCCGCCATGCCATGCGGCCTCCCTGCCGGATGGCATGGTTTTTATACAACGATCAACCCCAGCTTGGCGATAGCAACCCTTCACCCTGTCAGATCCAATGCTCCGACTCGGTCAGACCAACAAGCCAGGCGCAATGGCCGGACCGCCACCCTTTTTTGGAATCCGAACCCGCCCGATCAGTGCCACGCAGACACAAACTTAGCTATTGACGACAGTCAGTGTCTTGCTGTAAAATAAGGCGGTTTCTAAGCGGTATAGGCGCAAATCTCTTCTGGAAGGGGAGTCGGACCTGTTAATAAAGTTCGTATGCCGCTTGCCCTAGTTGCTGCGCACTAAGGGTGGCTGGCTATGGCCGGCGCGGAATTCTTGTTCCCACGCTGATTATGATGGTGCCTGTTCTTAAATTCAGCACACCACTCCGCCAGGAAACAGCACCATTGTCTGACGAATCAGACCGAGGAATGAAGCAAATGAAATTCCAAAATACAGCCATTGCTATTTTGATCTTCGCATACACCCCAGCCTGGGCTCTGGTGGTGGCCGACGAAAATTTCGATGATGACATCATCCCCCCCAATGCCATTGCCCTGGATGGGCCGCCCAGCAACAACGGCAGACCAGGAAACTGGATCCCCAACCAATACCATCTTTTGCCCTGGTTCAACAACCCATGGCACGATGAGCTAGACGCTACACCCGACACCAATTGGCAACTGACGGTGACGCAGAACATCGGTCCCAACCGGCCCGGCAACGAAGCCTTCTTTCGAAACATACATACAAACTGTCCTTTGTACATGCACTGCCAGTTCATCCAAGACGACTGTTCGAGTCTCGGTTTGACGACCCCCGGACATTGTGACAACGACCGGTTCGAACGCGACGGATTCATGCAGTTCACACTTGCCGACGGCACCCCCCGCCCCGCAATGCCCGGTGAAAAACTGATTGTCAGTTTTGACTTCACTTCTTTTGACGGCATCGCGGTATTTGCTCTGACCAATGATGTCCAACAGATGGCAGAGGACACCTCCGACGAGAACCTCCACCCACCATTGACCAAATGGCAAGTAGGATTTGGGCAGCCATTCAATGCCATGGATGAAGGATTGCTGGCCTGGCACGGTGGCCCACGAAGCAAGTTGGATCCACAGCACCCCAATGTCGTATCGCTCCTATCCTTCGCGGAGGGCTTCAACGGTCGAGCGTTTGACGTATGGACACCTGCTGATCCAGCTGATCTATCGCTAGGCCAGCAGGTGATCAACCTGGATCCTGATTTTATCTACGGATCCCAGACGGCCGATCCGGGCAACGAACCGCCTTATCAAACACTCAGATTGGAATACACGGTTGGTAACAGCACGTACGATCTAGTCACGATCGATTTCAACGATGGCAACGGGCCCCAAGAAGTCCGCCAAGGGCTCGAGGAAGAAATCCATGGAACGGGTCCGCCACCTGATCCGGGCGGACCGATTCCAATCGGCCAACAACGCCTGTTGGATGCGGCGCAAAACCCCAGTGGCCCCAACCATATCGATGGGCTAGTATTCAGCGATACCGGGGAAAAGATGGCCAGTTACCTGATCGACAACATCTGCATCGTTATCAACGGCACCCTTGATGAATGCGGGACAGGATCCCCGGCTTTACTGGGAGATGCGAACAAAGACGGTCAGGTTACCGGTGCCGATTTGATTGCGGTTCAACAGAACTTCGGTAGCGTCGGATCCAGCCCCCTGCAGGGCGATGCCAACAATGATGGTCAAGTCACCGGCGGTGATCTGATCGCGGTGCAGCAGAACTTTGGCA
>CAUZOD010000272.1:0-4350 GCA_963581115.1 Phycisphaerae bacterium
AGACCTACGTCGCGTATTTCGAATTGCGTCGAATGCACCCCCACCGCCAGGCCACCAGCGCCAGCATCCATGTAGTAGCGGCTTAAGGCCCGCTGATAACGCTCATCCAGAATACGCTGTTCGGTCAATGCCAGGGGATGAGCGGGAATCACTACGCCCCGGCGCAGCAGCGCAATCACCTCGTTGGGCAATTCTTCCCGATGCAACGGCATCTTTTCCCCCGGGTTCTAAAACAACACCACGGCATCCATGTCGTAGGTCAGTGCCGAGTTGACCAGTTGCGTCTCGTGATTACCGTAGTGCATAGCACAGGCACGCCGCCATCTGTTCGATCGATTGTTTGATGACTGGTGCAGAGTATTTCCATGATGAAACGAGACCCCACCACGTCGTACAGGCGCAGGCGTCATTTTGTATTGAGTAGCAACATCATCGGGAATTAACAGATTAAAGGGTTCCCCCTCCGGCGCGATATGCGGAATGACGCCGTCATGGTTTGTACCTTCGCCGAAAAACAGGCAGCCATTGCTTTCGTCTGCATCGTCCAGAGCGATCTAGGCGGTCACCATGCTTTCATTGTCATTTGGCCCAAAATAGAAATTATCCTGATGCACCGGCTTGGGACCACCACCATTGGGTGCCTTGAAAAATATCTGACTGAAAAAAACCTTGGGCGCGGGTCCAATGATTTGTTCAACCAGTGAAAGAAGGCCTTTGTCCCCAGCGAGAGCCCTAAAAACAGGTCTCAGACAGACTGGATTGTCCAGCTTGCGCAAAATCGCTCTGTCAGAAATTTCAGGTTCCACATACCAGGCGTGATCTGCGGAATTTAATTTACCGATTTCCTCTGCGGCCCAGGTCTCTGCGTCGGTGATGGCTTTATCCATTTGTGTCTCGGAAAATACGTCCTCGACGGTTAAATGGCCCAGCGCTCCATAATCCGCGATCTGTTGAGAATTGAGGCAAGTCATGACCTTCTCCATAAAATAACCATCTAGTTACGTACAGTAGTCTCGTAGCATGGCCAACTGGGCAACGGTAGAAGAATTGATGGACGCCCCGAGTTTTCGCAAGGGCGCCATCGGCGATTTCGATCCTAATTGCATGGCGGCCAACTACAAGCTAATCGAGACCTATTTCAAGCTTAAAATCCATTCGATATTACTAAGACTTATAATGATGACTTCCTGGATTTGTCGGGAGGTTCCGAAGCTAGATTGATAGGACGAGAAAGCCGCGCCAAATGTTCTTTGCCGCGGCTTGACTCTTACCGAAGTCATTGAAAATCAAATCACTTGTGAGAATTCGACTAATTCCCTCGTCCGCTCGACCTTGCCGGCCCAGTGCCGATCAAATTCGGCAATAAATCCCTTTAAACTTTCCGAATTTATCAGGGTGTTAGCGGCATCCAGGTCCGAAAATTCATATGAATGCAATATGGACATTCGCTTCCACGCTACTCCAACCACGTTTCGCGCTGAGCGCGTTAAAAGCCTTCAAGGCTTCGGGCAGATGTTCGGTTTCGTACCAAGCATCGAAGGTATCCTTCACAGAAGGATCGACCTCGGCACGAACGATCAAATAGGCAGGCATATCGTCACCTCCTGAAAACTTATGCCGACCACAGATTAGCCTCAGGCAACTGGATTGCAACCACTTACAGAGCTAGTTCCTTCACTATTCTGTAAACACGTAGCAACCCGCGACATTCGCGTGCATTGATCCAGGTTCATCTTAGCTACCGGCATGGCGGATATAAAACCGGGGTTCGCGAGGAAAACTAAGTCCAGCGTTGTTTGCTTAGCTAAATAGAGCAACCGCAAGCGCGACGTTGATACCGATTTCACCGACCAGACCCTCATTAAACCAGAGGTTACGCCACGTCGTCGTCGAGATCGTGTGACACAAAACGCCGTCGGGCGTGTTGTCCCTCGCGTATATACCGACGAGCAGTCAGGCATCCCATCCTTCCTCCAGAAATTCTGTGTGTCGAGACCACGCGTGATGGGCCAATACCGTCAAGCTGATAAAAATCGCCACACCGCGTATGCCAGAAATCCTCATGTCTGTTCTCCTGTGAAAGTACATCTATTCCGCGTCACCGGGGCCGAGATTCGAAAGCCGAGGATTTTGGCAAAAGGGGCTTAGGAATCAGCGGCAGCCAGCGGAAAGCCTGATTCCCAGGCCACTGGGCCGCCCAACAATGATGGCGTGCTCGATGATGGGGCCACTGAATATAGTCCCCCATCGCGTCGAACTGTGCGCTCTGTCTGCTTCGGCCAAACGCAATGTCATCCCAACCGTTGTCCTCCCCAGCCAACTCCGCGGTGAATATGATCGGATTTCCAGGAACCCCACGAGCAACCAGGATGCCGTCACCCACAAGCCCAAGACCAATCCCCTTGTTTGGACGAAACCGTGGGAGACTGGCTTACAGATCGGGGTGTCGGGTTCACGGTCAAGGAGAAGCCCCAAGTCTCACCCGTGTGCTCAATCATGACAGGTTGACAGCCCAGGATCGGATCGGGAAAATGTGGAAGCTATCCGCGCCACCGACTGGACTCAGGTAAGGTAATAGGTTTTTGGAACTTACTTTAGACAGGCCAGTACCGAGCACCGCTCGTAGGGAAGGCAAGTGGGGTACGTTAGTCCCATGTTCGCACGGCTCCGAAAGGCGTTTCCGGTGAATAAACCACTACACACCAGTAGGTTCAGGATTCTAAGCGGTTTTACGCTTGTGGAACTCTTAGTGGTGATCGCTATTATCGGTATCTTGGTGGCTCTACTCTTGCCGGCTGTCCAGGCAGCACGGGAAGCGGCACGACGGACGCACTGCATCAACAACTTCAAGCAGATTGGCGTGGCGATGCACAACTACCACACTGCGCTACGTACGTTCCCGCCCGGCATGGCGATATTTCAGATTACCGACCCGCAGTTTGCCACTCCGCCTCCTCCGTTCAATGGCCTAGGTTGGAGCGGCTTGATACTGCCCTACCTGGAAAGCCAGGCGGTTTACAATTTATTCGACTACTCGATCGAACCCTATGAGATTTACTCGGGCACCAACACCGAGGCGGGGGCCCTTCGAATTGCCGCCTACGTTTGTCCCAGCGATCCCTACGATGGGTTGGTAGAGGTGGGAACAGATGCTGGTGTCCCGTATTCCTGGTGGAAAACAAATGCCGGCGCGGTGGCCGACTCCATCCACGCATGGTACGCGTACCGCCAGTGGTTCACCATCGACGGCGACGGGATGCTGATGAATATCAACACCACCGGAATCGCCGACGTACAGGACGGGACCAGCAACACATTGTTTGTAGGCGAGGTGACTGGCAGCCAGGATGGTAGTAATAGTTGGTACTGGCCCGTGGGGTTGCTGTTCAGCACGGCTTGGGGAATCAACGGGGCAGGCACCATTCCTGGCGACGGTGTTTTCGTGTGGAGTGGTGACGACCCCTTTTCCAGTTATCATCCCGGCGGATGTCACTTCTTGCTGGTGGACGGTAGCGCACGTTTCATATCGGAGGATGTCGACGCTGCGGTGCTCAGCGGGCTTACTACCCGTGCTGGCGGTGAGGTAATCTCGGCAAACGATTTTTAGTGGAAGAATACAACGACTAATATGAAGCCAATCACTCGATTCTGCCAGCTTTTGCCGGTAGCATTGCTGTTACTGACGGGCTGTGGCGACTCGGGGCGTGACAAGGCAATTATCTCGGGCAACGTTTCCTATCATGGTGAGCCTGTTCGAGACGGGCGAATCCGCTTCGTTCCGATCGAAGGAACCAAGGGGCCGGCGTCTGGCGCTGTGATCCGAGACGGCTCTTACGCCGCCAAAGCCATTGGTGGAGTGCCCCTCGGTAAATTGCGTGTAGAAATCAAGGCTTACCGAAAACCAGCCAGCGAATCCCCGCGCGAAGGTCGCAACGGTCCTGATCTGGCGTTCAAAGCCGAGGCCTTTGTGCAATATCTCCCGCCAAAATACAACCATCAGTCCGAGCTGACGATCACCCTCGAAACGGGCGGAGAACAAACCCGCGATTTCGAGCTTCCGTAATCATTTCGCGCCGATCGCTGCCTTGACGCATGGCTGTGTCCAGTATGGCGATTACCTGCGACGCCTCATCTTTCGCGCATTTGTGGGGGCCAGACTTGCCACTAACCTTTATTCATGTAACTGATTCACATCTAGGCCCGACGCCTGACTCACTGTCGTGCTACTACAATCCGGCGGCGGCGATGAGCGCGACAATCAAGGATTTGGCCCAGCATGCATCGGACGCGGCTTTTGTCATCCACACCGGCGACCTGGCCAAAAACTCGCGCACTCCGGAGGGCTACGAG
>CAUZOD010000273.1:0-4339 GCA_963581115.1 Phycisphaerae bacterium
GCCAACGCCAGATTGTCATCGAGCAGCCGGGCCAATAGGGCCGGTTATCAATGACCGATCCTTCCTGCCTGGCGGGGCGCCACGCACATTTGCAGGCATAGTCACTGGGAAAGCAGGAGTTGCCTGGCTGTGTTGCGGTCTATCTTAGGGTGCCTCGGCAAAATTGATGCAAACTGGTTTGGGTACTTTAACCGAATGGCCGGAGGCGGTCAGTTTTCCGGATTGCGCATCGATGGTGAATGTCATGACGTTGTCGGATTCCTGATTGGCCACCACTAGAATCCGGCCGGTTGGATCGATACCGAAACCGCGTGGAAAGTCACCCTGAGTCGACTCATGGCCGATCAGGTTCAGCTTCCCAGTCGTCGGATCAATCGCATAGATGACAATACTGCTGGGTGCGCCATCGCCGCGGTTGGTGCCATACAGGAATTTCCCATTGGGATGCAGATGGATGTCTGATGCCCAACTGGTGCCACCGAAGTCTTTGGGTAGGGTAGGGATGGTTTGCTGCGGATCGAGTACGCCCTTGTGGTTGTCGTAGCCCATTACGGTGATCGTATTGTCCAATTCGTTGATCACGTAGGCGAAGCGAGCGTCGGCAGAGAATGTGATGTGCCGCGGTCCGGCACCGGGACAGGTGCTGGCGTGGGTCGGTTCGTTAGGTGATAGGACACCGGTGTCGGATTCAAATCGGTAGACGGCCACTCGGTCCGTGCCCAGATCGGCAGCCAAGGCGAAGCGATTGCCCGGGTCAAAACGAAAGCAATGCGCGTGCGGCCCGGTCTGTCGATCGGTAATACTGGATCCTTCATGCTGGACCGATGTCACGGCCTCGCCCAAGAGGCCGCCGTCACCGATGGGCAGGACGGCGACAGATCCGTTGCTATAGTTGGCAGTCAGCACGAACCTGCCATCGGCCGAAACGGCGATGTAGCACGGGGTCTGGCCACGCGAGGGACGGCGATTCAGGTAATTTAATTTACCGGAATCCGGTTCGATCTGGTAGGCACAAATTGCGCCGCCAAGCGTCCCGTCGCAGTCGGGCATGTGATCCGCGACGTACATGTAACGGCCCTGGGCGTCGATGTCGGCATAAAGGGGACTTTTCACGCCGGTATTGGTGGCGATGAGCGTTTGCAACTGGCCTGTCAAGCAGTCCAGGTGGCAGGCCCGCAGTTCCGCGTTGCCGTTACCGCCCATGCAGGTGATGTAGGTGTGCATATGCAGATTCCAAGGTTTGGGTGTGGCCTAGTTAAGCAGATCGCAAATGGTGAAACAGGCAGCAGAAGGATGAGGCTTGTACACAGGCCGCTCGTTTTTCTGAACTTTGGGACTTGACTGGATCTACCAGGCCATCCAGCCACCATCAACGGTGATGTTCTGCCCGGTGATATAGCTGCCGGCATCGCTGACCAGGAGGATCAACGCCCCCTTGAGTTCGTGGGGTTCACCCATACGCCCCATGGGAAGCTTGGCGCAGAGCCGCTGGACCTGGACCGGGTGGGCGCCTGATGCAGGGAAGGGCCCGGGGCTCAGGCAGTTGACGCGTACATTGTCGCAGGCGTAGAAGGTAGCTAGGTGCCGAGTGATCTGGATCACACCGCCTTTATGTGCGTGATATGCCACCGGGCTGGCCATAGCGACGCCTTCATAGGCATCGGGATAAGAGGCCACCTGGCCGTACATCGAGCCCAGCATGACTACGCTACCGCCGGCACCACGTTCCACAACGTGGTTGCGCAGTAGGCGAGCCAATTCAAAATAGCCGGCAGTGTTGATCTGCTGCTGGACGAATTCTTCAAACGTGCAGTCGGTCAGGTCATGTTTCACCGGGTCGAGTCCGTTGTTGATCAGGATGTCTACGTGACCTGCCGCAGCAATTGCGGCGGCGAATCCGCGGGCGATGGACTTCGGATCGGTGTGGTCCAACTCGACCCCGTGGTGCGAGATGCCGGCGGGGGCGGACAGTTGGTCCGCAGCCTCCTTCGCGCGGCGGGCATCGCGGCTGGAGATTACCACCGATGCACCGGATTCAGCCAGAGCACGACTAAAGGCACTGCCCAGCCAGCCGGTGCCACCGGTGATCAGGGCAACCTTTCCGGTCAGATCGAAGAGATGTTGAATGGTTGGTTCAGTGGAAGTGGTTGTCATGATTGGACCAGTGTGATTATGGAAACCGTTTATGAACGCCAATAGCTGCTTATCGTACAAAGCGGACCGTATTTAATCATGTGCGGTACCACCGGTGATGAAGAAGGTGAATGGTTTTATGCCAGTCGTTTATTGCAACCCCTTTGGCCTGAAGTGAAACATGGTTACTCCGAGGGGTTCCAGTGAATCGTGCAGGCTCAAGAGGCCTTTCTTGGCTCGATGGATCTTGGTCGTCTTACCACCGGGTGCAACCTGATCGACGTCAAACGCCACATCAGCGGCCAGACCGCATCGGATCGAATCCAGATCGAAGGTATAATCGATTTTCTGTCGTCCGGCATTCACGATAAAGAGGCCCAGTGAGCCGGCCTGATCGCGGAAGACTCCATGGAACAGTAGGGGGAAGTGCCCACCCGCCGACATGGGCATGGGAGAAGGTTGGGAAAAAGTTACAGGACGCACCAATTGCCCGTAGGCGAGCAGTTTGCACGTCGGATCGTGCCGGTAATAGCTCACCAGGCGACCGAGCATTTCAAGTCTCTCTCGGTGTGCAGGGTTCTGGAAGGACAGGGCGTTCATGCGCGGCCGCAGGCGCAGCAACCCAATTTGCGCACCTTCAGTGAACAGCGACGCGCATTGCAGGAAAAACGTGTCGGGATCATGTTCGGCCATGTGAACGCCGAATCGGCAGATGTAGTCCTGGTAGACGGTGGCGAACAGAGGTGCCTTGTTGTGATTGGTTAGCGTTGATGTCAGGATGCCGTCGATCACGTCAATCATGTGTTCACTCGGGTTCTCACCGGTGATAATCGCTTCGGGATCCTGGTCCTTAACGGCGGCGTGAATGACTTCAGTCAGATCGTGCATGCCCCGGGTCATCGAGTCGCCGCCGGCTGCGGAGTGACCGTGGGGCGTCCAGTAGCAGGGCAGGCTGCTGCCCTGCATCACATCAAGGTAAAAGCCACCCACGTTCTCCCGTTGCAGCATGAGGACACAGGTTTCCCTGAGACGGTTTTGCCACCACGCGGTCGAGCCACAGGGCTGCCATGAAGTTTCGCCGCCCCAGGTGCGCATGACCCCGAAGAGATCGCGAGTGATATTCGGTTTGGCCTCGGCGGCGTAGGGAGCATTCTCGGTGGATCCCTGATCGTATATTTCTAGGGGGAGGTAGGGCAGAACCATGCCACCGGCGTCGCGCAATCGCCTGGATTCGGCTGAGAGTGAATCCAGAGCCGGTATCTTGGGGTAGTTGCCATCGTGGGAGTTCAGAGCCTGCATGTCCGCCCAGCGTCCCTTGCTTGGTAAGCGATAGCGGTTAAAGGGCACGTTGTAGGTGCTGCGGTCGGGGTAAAACTTTTTCCAGGCGTACCAACTCGCCCCCATGGGTTTGCCGGCCCACTGCAGGAATTCCATGAAGTGATCGGCGGCAATCCGCATGTTTTCTTCTTCGGAGTAGGTGCCTTCGGCTGAATCATTCAGGTGCACGTAGAAGTACAGCGGCGATTCTGGGAACCAACGCGGCACATCGGTGCGTGTGCGCAATGGCCCCTTGCGGCACCAGGTCTGTTGCAGCGCCCATGTGCGATAGATCTGGCAGGCGTCATACCAGTCGCCGTGAAAGGGCCCGGCCACGCAGTCGTACGCAAGCTCGAAATCTTCTTCCGCGAAAGTGATGTTGGGCGGAAAGTGACCGGGTCGCCAGACGATCGCGGTGGAACTGTTGGCGATCTGGATGTTCATCAGGCTTGCGGCCGGATCTCGTGTACCCAGGAAGATGCCTTTACCCGTGGGCTCGTCGTAGAGGGCCTGGAACTGCATGTTGAAACTATTGGTGTAGTACGTGCCGCTGGTGTTCATGTGCGTTCCGAAGCCAGAAGGCGCACCGAACGGATCTCGTCTCAGCCCACCTCGGTTTTGTGGATAGACGAATACGTCATCCTCGCTCTTGCCGATCGGGGCCAGGCTCAGGTTGGGGAATCGCACCCGCTCGATACCGTATCGCCGGCTGCGGTTGTATACCTTGATGCGCCAGTAGGACAGCGGATCACCGGCTCGGAGGGTGACGGAGACCGTCACGTCCAGTGAGTCTTTATCGTCCTGAACATCAATGTTCTTCCAGGTCAGGTGCAGCGTTGCTTGAGCGTCAGCCTCTTCCAGTTCCCAGGCGACTTCCTTGGCTGCAGAC
>CAUZOD010000274.1:0-4335 GCA_963581115.1 Phycisphaerae bacterium
CGTCGCCCAAATAGCATCAGCAAACCACCCCCACACAACGCCAGCGACGCCCGCTCCGGCATCGGACTCTGTTGGACAACAAGATGAAATCAGCAATACCTGGCACATCACTGCCATCCGGCTGATTGGTCAGCCAGCCACCGTCATTCGCCTCCAGGTTTACCCCGTGGGTAAAGTCCAACTGGTAGTCGCCCCACTAAATCCATGCACGTCACCTAAATCCTTCCCGCCATGTACGATGCCATTGATGTTCAATTCCAGATTCCCAGCGTTGTTGGTGACGGTCAGCACCAAGTCAGCCACTGGAAAAAATGCAAACCCTCCGCCGCATCGGCAAACTCCTAAAAAAAGTTGTCAAAGACCATCCCGTATGGTGGAGGCTGCTCCTGGACTTCCGAATGATCAGACAAAGAAAATTGCGCTATGGTTGACGCCTTGCTCGACGACACAGAACAAAAGGCACAACAATCGCAACGATATAGAGAATGGATAAGCTTCGTGAACTGCACTAGTCACCCGCCTCCTGGGAAGATCGAGGGCAGTTCTTTGGTCGGATTTACATATCACCGGTTCCTCGGTGAATACTCAGGGCTCCACCAGATGTTAAATACATGCTTATCCAAAATGCTTTGGCGTCAAACCGAATCTGCTATAATCATTTTCGTGAAGTAAAGATGGAGAAACTGGTGGACCGCCAAATCAGATCTCAGACAATTTTCATGGAAAGTGATTTGATGGAAACCACACTGATCTTCTGCAAGCCGGATGCCGTACAACGCGGCCTGGTGGGCCAGATCATCCAACGCATAGAGATCAAGGGCTTGTGTCCAGTAGGACTGAAGATGATGATGGTCCCCACTGAAACCGCTCAGAAGCACTATGCCGAGCACCAGGGCAAGCATTTCTACGACGGACTCATTGACTTTATCACCAGCAGTCCGGTAGTGGTGATGGCGGTTCGGGGCATGGAAGCTATCTCAGTTTGTCGCCGACTGATCGGCGCAACCAATGGGCGCAGCGCTGAGCCGGGCACCATCCGTGGGGATTTTGGACTCAGCGGCGGCTACAATCTCACTCACACCAGCGACAGCCCAGAATCTGCAACTCGTGAACTGGCCTTGTGGTTCC
Organism: Phycisphaerae bacterium; assembly: GCA_963581115.1. Lineage (GTDB taxonomy): Bacteria > Planctomycetota > Phycisphaerae > Phycisphaerales > Phycisphaeraceae > CAUZOD01. The sequence continues at coordinate 1,129 of CAUZOD010000274.1, forward strand.
CGGAAGGCTTGGTGGAATATGAGCGTACCTCGGAACAATGGGTGTACCAGGCAGGCGAAGTCTAAAACCTTATTCTGCGACGGATTCGCATTCCAAGCAATATTGAATCTGGTCGCATCCTGAACGTTGCCTATAAACTCAATGCCAAATAACATATGAGTTGTTGCAAATGGCAACACCATGTCCGGCCGCAATATGAGCAGCCAGATGTATATTCTCATGATCAGGATATTCCAACTGATATTGCACGACACCGACTGCATCAACCAGCTTGCACCCCACCGCCTGCACCAACTCCTCCACAAACGAAACAGCTCTTGCTAGCAGAAACCCATTAGTTCCCTCACCGCCATGCAAGTGGAGAAAACCCGGATAATTAGCTCGCAGACAAATCATTCGGCCATGATGCGTCACCGCCCAAGAAAAACTGGACTGAAAACGGGTGCCCGAACGCGGGTTTCACCGATGACAGGCGGACTGATATAATTCCTGCTCGCCAGTAATCTACCCACCAGCCTGCTCTGAAAGCCAACAGGAACCGCATCGTGGCCAACCAAGCAACCGCCAACGGAAACCGAACATGGCAAGATGTCGTTGACACCGAAAAGCGGTCCGATGTCCCCGAGGGACTGTGGCGTCGCTGTGACGACTGCGCAGTGATGACTTTTAACAAAACTGTTCACGAGAATTGCAACGTCTGTCCTGAGTGCGGGCACCACTATCGAATCGATGCCGATCGTCGCATCGAACTGGCCTGCGATCCTGGAAGCTTCGAACCGTTATGGGAAAATTTAGCGCCACGAGATCCCCTCGGTTTTGTTGATCGGATTCCCTACAAACAACGTCTGGCTGAAGCACGGAAGCGAACTGGGCACAACGATGCCCTGGTCTGTGGCCGAGCATTCATCAAAGGCCGCGGCGTGATCCTGGCCGCTATGGACAACCGCTTCATCATGGCCTCGATGGGTAGCGTCGTGGGTGAAAAGGTCACGCGATGTGTGGAACTGGCGATGGAAACGGACAAACCGTTTGTGATTTTCTGTGCCGCCGGCGGGGCACGCATGATGGAATCGGGGCTCGCCCTGGCCCAGATGGCCAAGACCGCTGCAGCGCTTGCCCGCTTTGATGAGGCGGGTGGCCTATTTATCTCCGTACTCACGGACCCCACCACTGGGGGAGTCACGGCCAGTTTTGCAATGCTCGGCGATGTCATCCTGGCCGAGCCCAAAGCCCTGGTCGGCTTTGCTGGAGCACGCGTGATTGCTAACACGGTACGCCAAGAGTTGCCCGAAGGCTTTCAGCGGGCCGAGTTCCTCTTGGAGAGGGGCTTCATTGATCGGATCGTCTCCCGCGACACCCTCCGTAGCGAGATCAGTCGGGTAATTGACTTCGCTGGCAAGTAGACGGATTCGTTGTAACACGTACCAACGCTTTTCCCGTTATCAGACGGACAATTCTTTCTACTGTAAATCAGGTGGCCCCAGGCTTGGCCCGATATTTCAATCGGATGCCATGCATGCTGGTTGCCATCATTGTGCTACTACTCGGATCCCCGGCAATAGCGGATGCCCTGCATCTGTTTCAGAGCCGACACTATCTGGTTCACACCAATCTCAACCGAGAAGAAGTACTGGATTTTGGCCGGAAAATGGATGCAATATTTGATCAATACCAGAGGCGATTCTCCGGCTTCGGTACCCATGCGTCCCGCCCCATGCCGCTGTATCTGCTGCGCACCCGCGAACAATACATCCAGTTGCTGGCTCAGCATGACATCGACGGTCACAACTCTGGTGGGATGTTTGTGTCCACTCCGAAATTCCACGGGCTGGCAACCTGGATGGCCGGACGCAGTCGGTCCCAAACATTCATCACGCTGCAACATGAAGGCTTCCACCAGTTTGCCTGGCATTTTCTCGGACATGAGTTGCCAGCGTGGATGAATGAGGGACTTGCCCAGTACTTTGAAGATGCAATCATCATTGGCCAACGGATGAGGATCGGTCTGGCCAATACACGGCGAATTGAAATCGTTCGTGACGCCATCAAGCACCGCCGTACAATTGGCTTCTCTACCTTGCTGAATCTCAATGCTCAGCAATGGGGCGAATTGCTTAATCGTGATCCTGATGGATCTGCACTTCTCTACGCCCAAAGCTGGTCGCTGACATTTTTCCTCATACACGGAGACGATGGCAAGTACCAGCAAGCACTGGGAAAGTACCTCCAGTTGGTCAGCGACGGACACGGCAGCGTGGCCGCCTTTCGCCTAACGTTCGGTAGCGAGGATCTGTCGCCCATGGAACGCCGCTGGCACTCATTTGCACAGGCACACCAACCCGATGCGATCAACACCGCCGCCGCCCGGATGGAGTTTCTGGGAACCGCCCTCGGATACCTGTCCGAGAATCAGGAACCGATGCCGAAAACGATCGATCATCTCAAGCAGTATCTGCAGACCCGCCAATTTAAACTGGCCACACAATCGCACGGGGTCACCACCACGCTTGATGCGGCCGACGACCAGTTGTACGTCTTCCCCCGCCCGCGGGAACCCGACCGAGCCTTTACGCTGCTAGAATCGGTACGGAATGATCTACCGCCGCGCATCACGGCACTGGGGCTGCGCCCAGAGCCAATGCTGATATGGTCGCGCGACACGGAAGGTCAACTTATCCAGGAGATTGAGTACCGCTAGACCACGGCCTTTGCCGCACATAAAATCAAACCGGCAAGAAACGCAGATCATAGGACCAGGTCACCTAGTGAGCTTAGACCTAAAGGCTCCTTTGTGTAAAATGGCTCGGCGTATTCGGTGCCAATGCGCGAGCCCATGTAGCCATTCATCTGTTGTAGCCACTCAACCACACGACGATTGTTTTTGGGAATGACGAATTGCGTCTCGTAGGCATTGATCGCCTTGATCTTACGTTCCATCTGCCCCGTCACATCGATGCAGAACATTGGATCAGCAAGCCAACGTAAATGCGTGCAGTAGTAATAGATCAGCCACTTTGGATAGATCGGATCACCCGCAAGATCAGTACGGGTAAGTTTGGCGTCGAAACGGGCATCCTCCGCAATCCGGGTGGCCGCACGGTGATCCGGATGGGCATCTTCGGGGTAAGGCACAAACATAATCTGAGCTTGGTGCTCACGGATCACGCTGGCAGTGGCATGACGGGCCTCGAGGCTATGTGCCAATTC
>CAUZOD010000275.1:0-4322 GCA_963581115.1 Phycisphaerae bacterium
AGGAGAGCAAGTCACATACGTGGTCGCTGCATGCCGATGTGATTCGCGGTGATGCGGTGGTCGCTACGGACGTTTTCGGTCAGCCCACTTGGCATCTTCTGCGAACCACCAACTTTGCCGGGCCTGTTGGAACTCGTACATGGAAACATGACGGCATGTACGCGCCGCTTGATCACATCAAGCAGAATCTCTTCGGCCAACCACTTGCCGGTGCGATTTTTGAAACAACGCCGCAGGACAAGGCACCTTTCATTGCATCGGTCGCGCAAACGTATACGGCAGACGTCGTCTGGAATAAAGGTGAAATCCTTGTTGCTCCGGGACCAGAACATGCCGTAGTTCTCGGCTGGGGTTGCCCTTCCGATGCAACACTCACCATCACTGGCCTTGTAGACAATCGACAACTCTGCTGTGGTGAGAACTCCCAAGTCAATTGGTATCTTGAGCTTGGCCCGGCGCCGAATCTTGAGAAACCCTCTGCAGCAGTCACTCTGGCTAAAGGCATCTCGGACGCCCAGAATGGCGGACCTGCTGAATTCGACATCCGCGACATCGATATTGAAGCAGGGATGTTTATTTACCTGATCGTCGATTGCAGACCTGATGGCTCGGGAACACCGCATCACGGCGACGCCACGACCATCCAGTTGGACATTACGACAGAAAAATACACTCCTCCAACGCCATCAACCTTTGAGAAAGATGTCCTGCCAATATTGTCATCTCGCTGCATCGACTGCCATGGCCCAGACACACAGGAGGCCGGTCTCGCACTCGATACCGTAAGCAAGATCATTTACGGCGGTGAAAACGGACCAGCACTCGAGCCAGGTAACCCCGATGCAAGTTATTTCTGGACCATGATACAGCAAGGGGAAATGCCGCCGGAGGATGCTGAACCATTAAGTGCCCGAGAGAAATCCATCATTTTTAGATGGATTAAGTCGGGTGCCGTCACCTCCGAAGATCTGTCAGGCATGAAACCTCGCACCTACATTAATGATGAGGACCGACAATTCTGGTCATATAAGCTTCCTCAAAAACACTCCCTCCCAATTGTCGCCGCCACAGATCGGGTTGAATCCCCCGTTGATTATTTTCTTCTAAAACCACTTGAAGAAAAATCACTGTCCTATTCGGATGTCGCCCCCAACGAAACGCTTGTCCGCCGACTGTACTTTGATCTTATCGGTTTACCTCCCACGCCAGATGAAGTACGGGATTTTCTAGCGGATGCGGCACCGAACGCTTATTCTCGCTTAGTAGATCGCCTACTTGCCTCACCGCGTTATGGAGAACGATGGGGACGCCATTGGATGGACACGGTTGGGTACGTCGACGTCCGTCTTTATGATGGCGACGGCACAACCGTATATGTCAACGAAGGCATGTGGAGATACCGTGATTACATCATCCGGTCATTTAACTCTGGAAAGCCATACGATCAATTCATCCATGAGCAACTGGCAGGTGATGAACTCGTAGACTGGAAGCAAACCGATGACTGGTCCTCAGCAGTGATGGACAAGGTTGTTGCGACAGGCTACCTGCGAAATATCGAGGATCCTACATCGGAAGCACAGTATGGCATTGGCAAACGCTACGAGGTTATGTACGACTTGATGTCGATGGTATCGACAAGCCTACTCGGAATGACGTTTGAATGCTCGCGATGCCACAACCACAAGTTCGACCCCATCACGCAGCGCGATTATTACAGTCTGCTCGCATACTTCGAGTCGTCCTATAACCCGCGAAATTGGTTAAAGCCGCAAGATAGATGGATCCCGGACATCGGCCCGCTGGCTGTCGAGCGACAAAACGCCCATAACGCAGAGATCGATGCGCACCTTACTCCGCTTAATCAACAAGTGGAGGTACTTACAAAAGAGAACGCCGACAATGGCAACAACGCTCATGACGAAAAGATCGCAGAGCTTCAGGCACAGATTCAGACACGCAGTGGCCAAAAACAATCCCACGGCAAGATCCAAGCACTGTTTGACGTGAATGATCCTCCGGTCACGAACGTATTCAGGCGAGGTGATTACTTCAAACGGGGTATACCCGTCAAACCTGAGGTCCCGGAAGTGTTCCGGCACAACCTGACGGCCCCAGCCGAACCAGTTGCTGATGACCCCACTCTACCCGAGTACACTTCGGGACGCCGACTTCAATTGGCCCGTTGGATTACATCACGTCAAAACCCGATGACCTCGCGCGTCGTCATGAATCGACTTTGGCTACATCACTTTGGTGAAGCAATCGTCTCGACGCCTGAAAATCTAGGCCGCAGCGGTGCTCTTCCCTCGCACCCTGAGTTGCTTGATTGGCTTGCCGTGGAGTTTCAAGATTCCGGCTGGGATCTAAAGCACATGCACCGCATTCTGCTCAACTCGCATGCCTACAAACAGTCGTCCCGTCGCTCGGCCTCCGAGAGCCAAGCGGAATCCGTCGACCCCGACAATATACTGCTGTGGCGACAAAACCTGCAGCGACTTGAATCAGAGATCATACGTGACTCCATGCTCGCTGTTTCAGGTCAAGTCGACTATCGTTCCTTCGGCCCACCCGTGGGGATCACAAAGCCAGTATCCGGGCTATCCATGGTTGAACCCAGCGCATCGGGCCACGAACATCAGCGACGCAGCGTGTACGTCTTTGCGCGCAGAGTCTACCCACTCAAGTTCATGGAGATCTTCGACGCTCCCATCATGGCGATCAATTGCAATCGACGCAGTAATTCAACAACGGTCCTTCAGTCGTTTGCTCAGCTTAACAGTGATTTTGTCATTAATGCTGCGAAGGCATCTGCAAGCCAACTACTAGTGAGAGTCCCAGTACAAGATTCACCAACACTGGTAAGTGATGCATTCAACATGATTCTGGGGCGCAAGCCAGCCCCTGACGAAGCTGGCCTTTGTATCCAACACCTCACTGAACAGTTCGCCGCCTTTGAATCGGAGAATCCAGGTGAAGGATATCAACGAGCAGTGGCGGATCTTTGCCACATGCTGCTCTGCATGAACGAATTCCTTTATATTGAATAATCAGCAAGCCATGTTTTTGAATAACGCTTTAAACGACATGCCGATTTCGCGACGCCAAGCTCTCACCGCTTGCAGCATGAGCTTAAGTGGCTTGGCGCTACAGGGCCTCCTGCACGCGGAAGCTGTCTCCGAGCAGCGTACATCGTTTGATATGAAGCCGCGTGCGCCGCACCAACCGGCAAAGGCAAAAGCCGTCATTCAGCTTTTTCAGAACGGTGGCCCATCGCAAATGGAACTGTTTGACCCGAAGCCGACTTTGCAAAAGTTTGCCGGTAAGCCACATCCAGGGGAAGTAGAGACCTTTCAACTCGGTAACAAGAACATCGTTCTGCCACCACAGTTTGAAATCAGCCAGTATGGCGAGAGCGGAATGCACTTTGGTTCTCCCTTGCCGCACATGGCAAGTACCGCGGATAACTGGTGCATGATTCGCTCCATGTACACGGTAAACAACAACCACCCGTTTGCCATCAGCATGTTCCAATCCGGCAAGCCGTTTTTTGGTTATCCGGCTCTCGGTTCATGGATCACCTATGGACTTGGTAGTGAAAATCAGGACCTCCCTGGGTACATCGTTCTTCGTGACCCGGAAGGCTACAACACTTCCGGTAAGGCCGTTTGGTCTAGCGGTTGGATGCCCGCGCTCTATCAGGGCACAGAGTTCAGCAGCAAAGGAAATGTGGTACATCATTTACGGCCGTCGGTGACACGATCAACAAAGTCCGAACAGAGGTCCCTGGATCTACTTGCCGCGCTTAATCAAAAACACCTGGGGGAACATCCACGGGAATTTGAATTAGAAGCTCGAATTCGGAATTTTGAATTGGCCGCGCGGATGCAATTGGCAGCAGAGAATTTACTTGATATCTCGCAAGAAACGGAAGAGACTCGCCGGCTCTATGGCATCGATGACCCGACAACCGCAAGCTACGGAACACGCTGCCTGATGGCGCGACGCCTCATTGAGTCCGGGGTTCGCTACGTACAGGTGTTCCCACCACTCAAACCCAATTTTCAGCCTTGGGATTCGCATGGCGCACTTAAGTCCGGGATCCAGACGATCGCGGCTCACGTGGACAAGCCATCTGCGGCGTTAATTCAAGACTTAAAACGCTTGGGATTACTAGACGAAACCGTTGTGATTTGGAGCGGCGAGTTTGGCAGATTGCCAATCACCGAAGGCGCCGATGGCCGAGACCACAACCGCAACGCCTTTACGACGCTCATTGCAGGTGGTGGATTCAAATCTGGATATACGCACGGCAGTACTGA
>CAUZOD010000276.1:0-4278 GCA_963581115.1 Phycisphaerae bacterium
AGATCGCCCAGGTCGGGACGATTTCGGCAAATAATGACCCTACTATCGGTCAGATTATTGCCGAGGCTATGAATAAGGTCGGGCGAGAGGGCGTTATCACGGTCGAAGAGGCCAAGGGGCTTGAGACGACGCTCGATGTGGTTGAGGGCATGCAGTTTGATCGCGGCTATCTCTCCCCGTATTTTGTGACCGACCCGGAACGTATGGAGTGTGCCTTTGAGGACGCCTACCTTCTTATTCATGAGAAGAAAATCTCGTCGATGAAGGATCTGCTGCCGGTGCTGGAAGCCGTTGCCAAGAGTGGCAAGCCGCTGGTTATTGTTGCTGAAGACATTGATGGCGAAGCACTCGCGACGCTGGTTGTCAACAAGATTCGTGGCACTCTGCAGTGTGTTGCTGTAAAGGCTCCCGGTTTTGGTGACCGTCGCAAGGCGATGCTTGAAGATATCGCCATCCTCACTGGTGGCCGGGTTATCGCAGAAGAGCTCGGAGTCAAGTTGGAAAGCTTGACGCTGAATGACCTCGGGCGCGCCAAACGCGTCGTTATCGACAAGGATAACACGACCCTCGTTGATGGTGCTGGGAAGAAGGCTGATATTGAGGGCCGTATTAATCAAACCCGTGCCCAGATTGACGAAACGACCTCAGACTATGATCGTGAGAAACTGCAGGAACGCTTAGCTAAGATGATTGGCGGTGTTGCCGTTATTCAGGTCGGTGCTGCGACTGAGATCGAGATGAAGGAGAAAAAAGCGCGGGTGGAGGATGCCCTTCACGCAACCCGTGCTGCGGTTGAGGAAGGCATTGTTCCTGGTGGCGGTGTCGCCCTTATTCGTGTGTCAGGTAAACTTGATAAGGTGGAAGCCAACGAAGAAGAACAAGTTGGTGTCAATATCATGAGACGAGCTGTGCAAGAACCCCTGCGCTGGATTGCTTCTAACGCGGGTGAAGAGGGCTCTATTGTTCTGGACAAGGTCCAGCATAGTAGAGGCGCGAATGGCTTTAATGCAGCAGCTGGTCAGTACGAGGACCTCATCAAGGCCGGCATTGTCGATCCAACCAAGGTGGTGCGCACGGCGCTGCAGAATGCTTCGTCAGTTGCCGGGCTCTTGCTGACAACGGAAGCTACGGTTGCCGAGAAACCTGATGACAAGGGCGCAGGCGGCGGTATGCCTCCAATGCCTCCAGGTGGTATGGGCGGTATGGGTGGCGGCATGGGTGGTATGGGCGGCATGATGTAGACGCCCGTCTATTTGTTTATTGGTTTGGTAATAAAAAGGCCCTGCTTTTCGCAGGGCCTTTTTTCTTTGTGCGACGTCGGAATCTGTCTGCCTACCCCTCGGGCAGTCCCGTAATCCGAATACCGGCTGAGTGAACCTTATTCCTGATATTCAGACGAATCAGGAGAGCGGTGAGAGGTTCAATCAAACTTGCTGCTGTGAGGGGGCCGACGTCCACAGTATGGATGCCTAGCTTTTTGACCAATTCAATGACTGTTGGTCTGGCGTCCTTGTCCCCGCAAATCAAAACATCGCAATCAATTTCTGCCTTTATATCACGCAGAAGGTGAGCAGAAATATTCTGCAACGCACAGACGACCTGGACGTCGTCTCCCAGGATATGCTTGGCCTCTTCTGCGGCTGAGCCTGCTGTCGGCATTATAACCCGGCGTGCATTGTCAGGATCAAGCGGAACAGACACGTCCACAAAAATCTTGCCTTTGAGCTGATCTTTGACCGACTCTACTGTCTTCACGTGGGCGGAGTACGGGACCGTAATAAAAACGACAGCAGCTTCCGCTGCGGCAGTCACATTGTCTGTCCCGCGCAGCAGGTCCTTACCGAGCTCCTGGTTGAGTTCGGTAGCAACCCGTTCCCCTTTTTCCTGTTGGCGTGAGCCAATAATGACCTCTTGTCCCGCGCGCGCCCAGCGTAGGGCGAGGCCAGGACCTTGTTCTCCAGTTCCTCCCAAGATGGCAATCTTCACGCTTGCTCTCCTCTCTTGCTTTCAATACGATTTTTCATTGGCCGTTACCAACTAAAGCCTTACTATACTTTTTTGTTACCGGAGATAAGTCGTGCGGCGGAACCATAGTCTCAATGCTGACAAAAGGCGAGGTCTGATCGGCTTCTAATAATGCGAGCCGCAGTTCTTTTACGGTATGGACCTGTAAACCTTTTCCGCCCCAGGCCTCAGCAATCTTAGCGTACGGCCAAGGTGGGGCGGTCAACAAGTCCTGGCGTTCTGCACCCGGCTGAAAAATACCCCATCCACGATTATGAATGACAAGGACAATAGGGTTTAGGTTGTGTTGCGGCACATGCAAAATTTCCGGACCAGTCATCTGGAAGGCCCCATCTCCACACAGCACAAGCGGACGCTGACCCGTTCCGAGCTGGGCACCAAGCGCGCCAGGGACACCATAACCCATCGACGCATAATACCCTTGAGCGAGATAAGTGCCGCGTTGACCGACCTTAATGTCGAGGCCGGCAAACAGCATATCACCGGCTTCTGCCACGACCATGTATCCTGTGCGTCCGTCAAGGAATGTATTGACTTCCCATAACATATCGGAGACATGGATAGGCCGGTCCTCTCCGGGCGGTTGAGGATCTAGATTATCACAGTAAGCGATCTCTTCCTGATGTATTGTAAGTGGCACTTGCAGTAACGCTGTAACGTAATCATGCAGGACAAGGTCGGTATACGTATGAAAACTGCTGTCGACTTTGTTTTCTGCCGCCCGGATTTATCTGCCTCTGTGGATATATTGGGGCTGCGAGCCAAGATTCATATCGGTCAGGAGGGCTCCGAGATGAATGACGAGATCGGCTTCCTCAATACGCTGGCAGATAGGAGTGGGAGAAATAGCACCAATATGGACATCCATGTCTTGAGGGTGATCCATAGGGAACGCACCTTTTGCGAGGACTGTCGTCCTGCAAGGCGCCCCCATCTTTTCGACCAGCGCGATGACGTCTGTCGTGACTTTATGCCGGAAGGCATCAGTACCAACAATAACAGCCGGCTTGCGGGCCGCCTGGAAACGTTCGGCCGTGTCGCGGACAGATTCCTCTACTTTTCTAGTATCGGAGCTCGCCTCGGAAAAGACGCCATTCCACTCGCTGATATGGTGGGGGACGGCGATCTCACTCTCGACCATATCCTGATGGATCTCGATGTAGCCTGGCTGCTGATAGCGCCAGATATTCTGTACTACTTCGTCGATGTCTGTGGCTGCCGTGCGACGGTCATTAATAATTTTGGTGGCACAAGTAATTTCATGAAAAATGTGGAACTGGGATTCGATTTCTTTGGTCTGATGGTGGATGAGGACTCCCAGCTTCCGTTTTTCCTCGCCCGGGACACGCCCAGAAAAGGAGCCGGCAACTGTGTTGACGACATTATGTCCCCCTGCTCCATACGTCACGCATAAGACGCCGATTTGGCGCAAATGGGCGACCGGATAGTTCCCGAGCTGCATATGCGCATTCATAACATCTCCCTTCAACCCTACCGGCCCAATGGACCCGACTCAAAGGGGGACAATCGATGATACGGATCAGGGCATGGAACGACTGATCTCCAAGATCAAAGAAGCACGGTCTGTGGGTGATGAAAGGCAGAGAGGACTATCCAAAAAATTCTTCGACATTGCCTGAAATAATGGGGATACTCTGGACTACATTGTTCCGAAAGACGCGAAATAATACCGTTTCTCCTGCCGGGCGACTCCAGAGTTGCTGATAAAATGCACGACGATCCGTCAGTTCTTTTTCGTCGATGGCGAGGATGACATCACCAGCTTTCAGGCCGGCTTTTGCCCCAGGGCCGTCCGGTAAGAGATCGGCAATCACGATATGCTCTTTGAGCGTATATGAGTACATGCCGATCCAGGCTCGCGAAGAACGGGTCACCCGCCGACCATACCGCAAGAGTTCGTCCTTATGATCCGTGAAATATTCGACCGGAATGGCGAGAGAGAACTTGCCAATTTCATTCAGATTAAGTGAAACAACGCCGACCATACGGCCACACATATCGAACATCGGACCGCCGCCTGGACCAGGGTTCATCGCAGTACTCGTTAAAGCCCGCTCCAAGCTATACTCCCAGTATGCATCAAAATGGGAAACTGAGGTCAGTGCGCCCCCAGCGATGCGTCTGCCATTTTCCTCTCCTGAACTTGCGACAAGAAAGACCTCCTCCCCTGTCCGAAGTCCAGCGGAGGATTGGAGGGGGAGGGGCGGGAAGCCGATTCTCGAAACCTTCAGC
>CAUZOD010000277.1:0-4277 GCA_963581115.1 Phycisphaerae bacterium
AGCCAGTGTGGCTACTCCCGTATTCGTTGCACCGATATTCAAGGAAAAGATGCTCGTATCGGTTAATGGACCTGTCACCGTTGCGAAACTCACCGGGTTAACATTGATCGACATTACTTCGTCAGGTACTTCGCCTTGGTCCCAGTTGGCAGACCCGTCCCACTGACCTGACGCCACGTTCCACGTTTGGCTTACAACACGGCTGTAGACTTCCCAAACCCCATCCGTCTCCTGATCGGCGGTAGAGCACACGTGATCCGTCTGGGCTGAACTGAAGGCCGCCCCAAGACATATCTCCACCTGCCGGTAGTTCGGCGTTGAGCTTTATCACGCCGGCATTGGCTGATTCAGTGATCATCGCCGTCGATAACAAGGCAAGTAGCAGGAGAGGCCATTGGCGCAACAATCCTGCCGCCATACCGCCTTCCCTACGGGCAAAGTCACCAGTAAACCCGCCAACTGCACTGACACAATATTGTGATTCCCGTCCTGTAAACTGCAGCATTGACTCTTCCTCCGAGATCTGTAGTAGTATTCATTATAGGCAGAGTTAAGCAGCTCTACTACATCAAGGTGAGGTAGGTATCCATAAATGACACCTTGCGCCGACACGTATGATAGCCGCTCGGATCCTGAGAAATATAGATGCAGGGAGGCCGTCCGCAGAGGGTTAAGCAGGTGTAGCGCCAGGGGGAATCGACTGTGGCTAGAAGCTCAGAGTTGACCGACCAGATCATCCGACAGTTCTCTGATCGCCCGCTGATGCGGCATCATGCCGAACGCCGCAAATAGCTTTAATAGCCACTCCTGACTCTTGACAGCGATCGAGTGCCAGGTGGTGGGAGCCTCGTATCCATTGGGAGTCTCTTGCGCAGATCCCTGCGCCCGCTCCTTCGCTACTGCGATGCAGAAGCGCCCATACTCGGAACACATCAGTTCGAACGCTGCGCCGTCGTCTCCAGATGGCCAGGGGGGTGAGGGGTTAGAAAATAGACCAGAGTTACCCCTCGCCAAACGAGCGATAGCCGGATTCCTCTTCAATGTTTGCGATTTCAGCGTCGGACAACTCCGCGAATTTCAGGGTTGTTTCAAGAAACGCGTCTATTTCTTCCGGGGTATTGTAATGGCAGGTAGAGGGCCTCACCGCCCCTTCAATTCCGAGGGCTGAAAGCGTATGAGCGGAATAGGCGTCCGGTACGCGATAGTGGACATGAATTCCAGCCTTGTTGTAAATACGTGCAGCCTTTTTGGCATCCAATTTTGGAAAGCTCAGGAGCATCAGGCAGAAACGATGGGATAACTCTTCAGTCATGCCGTGGACCCGGACATGGTCCATGGCCAACAGTCCGGGCAAAGAGCCGGCCCCATGAAGACAACGTTTCAACAGCGAGCGACCATGTTTTTCGCAGGCATCCATGGCCGCGACGATTATTGTTCGCTTGTCATCCGAATCGGTGAAGGCGGTTCCTAACCAGACCAGATAATCCACGACCGCCGACCAGGCTGCGTAAAGCGAATCATCGGGACTGCCCAGAATCCAGTCGTCTTCGACCTTGCCTGCCAGAGACCAGTGTGGTAGGCGAGCCAGGCGATCGGACAAAAAAGCAAACCCAATGCCCTTGACGCAAAAGGTCTTATAGGGACCAAACACATAGGCATCGACGCCAAGGTCTTGTACATCAATCGCGGCATGAGGCGCAAACTGCACGCCATCTGCAAGTACGAAAACATCTGGGTTTTTGTCCCGGCAAGCCGCGGCGACGTATTTGATGTCCAGGACCGTTCCTGTGGTATTGGATCCGTGAATCAGGGCGACCAGGGTCGTCTGCTCATCGACTTTTTCGAGAATGGCTTCTGGATTGACAAAACCCGTTTCCGGATCCAAATGAGCGACCCGCCATTCTTTCCCATATTTTTTCGCGAAATACGCGGTTGAATCATAGACCGAAGGGTGGTCGAGGTCCGTAGTCACTACATTCGTCCCCGGCGCACTGGCCAAAATGGCATTCACGACACGGTAGACCACATGTGTGCTGCTCATACCCGGCATGATGACGCCGGACGCCGTGCCAAGAAAAACCCGGACATCCTGGAATCCTTTGGCCATTACTTCGTCGGCATGTCTTGACGCTAGGCTGAGGCGGCCCAGTTGGTCGGGGTATTGGCTCTGATCCATTCGCGCTTGTACCATGGATTTGAGGCGCAGAGATCCCGAAGCCGAATCTAGAAATATCCGTTTCCCTGATTGGGGATCAGATTCAACAAAGGCAAAGCGGGAACGTATTTCTCTCAAGAGACCTTTGGGGAGGAAATGCTCCTCTGCTGAATTTGACATGGCACGGCTCTCTTCGTTGGCGGCGCCAGGATACGGCGCAAGAATTAAGGTACACAATCCCTATGTACTACTCCGCGGTTCGGCTCGCTAATAATCTCGCAATCCACAAATTCCGATATTCAATTTCTTCAGGGTTTGGGATATGGCTTGGGCGATGGCGGCTGCTCCGGGCGAATCCCCATGGAGCATAATGGAATCGAATTCGAGGGGTACCCGATTCCCGTCTATAGTCGTTACTTCACCACGGTCCATGAGTTGCTCAACTCGCTCGGCGATCTGATCGGTCTCATGGATCACTGCGCCAGGCACTTTCCGCGAGACTAGCCGCTTGTTATTGTCATAGGCTCGATCCGCGAAGGCTACCATTTTTACGTTCATTCCTTTGTTACGCGCAATCTCGGGAATACGGCTACCTTCCAAGGCCAGATAAATCAATTCAGGATCAACCTCCAATACCGAATCCATAATGGCTATCGCGAGTTTTTCATCCTGTTCAGCCATTGCGGTCAGAGCACCATGCGGGAAGACATGCTGCAATTTTATGCCGGCAGCTTCTACAAATCCGCGCAATGCGCTGATCTGATAAGTGACCAGATCCTGAAGGTCGGCGGGAGAAATATCCATTCGTCGCCGACCAAAGCCCAGCCGGTCTGGCAAGCTGGGATGCGCACCGACCCCGACTCCCTTTGCTTTGGCCCCAAGGACGGTTTTTCGCATCACGCTCGGGTCCCCCGCATGGAATCCGCAAGCGACATTGGCTGAGGTAATGATTTCAAGTAGGCTTGCGTCATCGCCCATCTTCCAAGCGCCAAAAGATTCACCGATATCAGCATTGATATCCACATGGGTTTTAATGGGAGTACCCCTTTCATTTTTTGACGGTCTTTCAACTGATCTGGCATAGCAATAGCGGTCGAGTGGCGCGTAATTGTTCAGCAAACGGATTTGCGCGGCCTGCCTGGTAAGGGCATCGATGGCTTCTTCCACCTGGAGGACCTTGAACTGCACCTCCTGGCCGGGGGGCATTTGTGCCATCCGGGGCAGATCTGCTGTAATGACCGTTGCGATGCGTGGGTAGCCGCCGGTCACAGGGTGATCGGCCATGAGAACCGTTGGGCGCCCGTCCCCTGAAACTTGAATATCCCCATGCACGATGGCATCGGAAATGCTGGTCAAATGGTTGCTCACTTGGATGGGGTCCGCGTCTGAACTCAGACACACGCCCATACGGTCCATGCGTGGGGTGATACGAAAAGAGGTTCGCTGAAACCGTTCACGTTCCGCCTTATCAAACTGATCGCACTGGGCACCCCAAACCACCCGAATCGTCGATCCTCCAATGCGATCCAGGGGATCGATCCGGGCCGCATCGGCACCTTCGGGTGCCTGGCCAATGGGCAGACGGTCGCCGATGGCAAGTCGGCGGCCTTTCCAGCCGCCAATTTGGGCGCGCAGATGAGTTGCCCGGGCGCCCATTTGCAAGGGGCTGGCCACTCCCCCTGCCAATCGGAGATAGCCATAAACCCCCGCTTCTACCTGCCCGATCACCAAGCGGCTTCCTGGTTTCAGCTTATGGCCCGCGTTCCATGAAATTTCGTGGCCATCGATGCTGGCCGCCATCGGTGCACCGGTCAGGGCAAATTGGAGCGAGCATTCGTGGGCTTCAAACGTGCCCCCCAATTGAAACATTTCAATTGCGGCTGATGCGGGGTCATCGCCGAGGATCGCGGCGCCTTCCACAAGAGCCAAGCGGTCCATCGCGCCGCTTTCACAGAGCCCAAACCGCCGCCACCCTGGTCGGCCAAAGTCTTGCAGGGTTAAACAAGGACCTGCGGACACGACATGAAGTACGGCTCTCATGATAATGCCTCGCTGGAAGCGACACACGCGCCACGACGCGTCTGATCATCAAGCCGTTTGTATTCCGTCGCGTTATTGGGTT
>CAUZOD010000278.1:0-4261 GCA_963581115.1 Phycisphaerae bacterium
TTCGTGTTTGTCAAGTGGATATCGGACTTTTTTATGCCCCCGCCAGATATCATTGGTAAAATATTTTATATAAATTACTTATATTTAATATTTTATATTTATTAGTCTCGCAGATACCGCGAGGCATTTCACTGCCTTGACCCGTCACCCGTTGGCCAATAAACTGCACTACACCTTTAGATTATGGAGACTAGGACTATGGCATTTGCTTTGCCCGATCTTCCCTATACAACCGATGCCCTTGAGCCGACGATCGATGTGGCCACCATGCAGATCCATCATGGTAAGCACCACAATGCCTATGTGACGAACCTCAATAAGGCGATCGAAGGGCTTGATGTCCCCGACCAGATCAATGACCTGGTCGCTAATCTGGATAGTGTCCCTGAGGACAAACGTGGTGCGGTAAGAAATAACGGGGGAGGACACGCCAATCACAGCCTGTTCTGGCCGGTGCTGGCATCACCAGGTAAAGGCGGATCACCTGCGGGCGAACTCGCTGCAGCCATTGATCGGGATTTAGGCGGCCTGGAGGCCTTCAAGGAGCAATTTTCCACTGCTGCCGTTACCCGTTTTGGATCCGGCTGGGCTTGGCTAACCGCCAGTAATGGCAAACTGTGTGTCTGCTCAACACCCAACCAGGACAATCCGCTAATGGGATCAGGTTATGTGGATTGCCCGGGCACGCCCCTGCTCGGGTTAGATGTCTGGGAGCATGCCTACTATCTAAATTACCAGAACCGCCGGCCGGATTACGTCGCGGCCTTCTACGATGTGATCAACTGGGGACAGGTTGCAGCCAACTATGCTGCGGCATGCTAAAAAGACCCGCCCCTGCAGGTGAATAGGCCTCTTCTTAATGCCCGTGTGATGCCCGGTCAATCTTTTCCATTACACAGACAGCGGGCCAATGGGCCCGAAGGAACAAACAAGCTGTTTCCTAAAAGGTTCAATTCAAGCGAATCTGGTGCCTCCTCCAGCAGTTTGAGGCAGTGAGATTCGGTGGGGCCAAATTTGGTGGGTCAACTTCGTACATTGGTTCATGTTTGAACTGCCGCTGTGGCCCGCGATGGTGAGGTCTTGGGGCTAGTCCACCAAACTCAGTGAGTCAGTCGGCGCCGCTGTGCCATGCTGAGTTCGACCGGTGATTGCCAGCATCCGATCCAGAGCGACCAGTGCCCAGCGGCGCACGCCCGGATGAACCTGAATCCGGTTGACCACCTTTCCACGTGCCAGTTCATCCATCACCCAGAGTAGATGCGGCATGTCGATCCGATACATGGTCGTACACAGACACTGGCAATCGGACAGGATACGAACCGATACCCCGCGCTGGGCCGCTTGCACTGAAATCCGATTCACCAGATGCACCTCGGTACCGATGGCCCAGCGAGACCCCGGCTCGGCTGCTTCTACGGCCGCGATAATACCCTCGGTCGATCCCCGTTGGTCCGCCTTCTGGCAAACCTCATAGCAGCATTCAGGATGAACCATCACCGCCACATCCGGCCACAGGGCGCGGACCTGATCGACGTGTTCAGGCCGAAACAGCTTGTGTACGGAACAGTGACCCTGCCACAACACGAATGTGGCCTGCGCCAAAGCTTCTTCATCAGGTGGCTCTGAGCCCTTGGGATTCCAGAGGACCATATCGGACCAAATGTCGTATCCAAGCGATGCCGCCGTGTTACGGCCAAGATGCTGATCAGGGATGAACAGAATCTGGATCCTCTCGTCCCCATTCGAACCGGGTTGGATGCCGCCAGCCAGGGCCCAAGTCAGCACCTCGCTGGCGTTCGAACTGGTACATACCGCGCCACCGTGTTCACCACAGAACGCTTTTATCGCAGCTGAGCAGTTCATGTAGCAGATGGGAATAACCCGCACCCCGGTACCAGCATTCACCTCCTGGAGAAACGACCACGCTTCCGTTGTCTGATCGTAGTCTGCCATATCTGCCATGGAACAACCGGCACCCAGATCTGGAAGAATCACCGATACCGCGTCGGGTGTCAGAATGTCCGCACTCTCGGCCATGAAGTGCACACCTGCAAAGATCACAAATCTTGCACCGACCTGCTCGACGCGACCCGCTGCCAGTTGACTGAGTTTGAAACTATCGCCCGTGTGGTCTGCGAAATGGATGACCTCATCCTGCTGGTAATGATGCCCCAGAATGACCAGATCCGACCCCAACTCCTGCTTGCGCGCCGCGATCGCTTCGGCCAGTTCGTCTTCAGCCATCTGGTAGTAGCGCGGGGGCAGTGGTGGTTGCCAGAGCATGGTTGACCGCAAGGAGACAGGTAAATTATAGCGGCTTGCTGAAATATGTCGTTGTAGCAGTACCGTACCTGGAATACATCCTCCTGGCAACATCCTTGCCGCCGATTGCACCAATTCTGCCCCCTTCAAGCTGCTGGATGTCTCGCAATGGATGCATCATCCATGGCATCCTGAATGGCATAGACGACATGGCATCACACTGGTTCAATACCATGTCAAAGACCGCTTGCGTAAGGCCAAACATTGCCGACATATTTAGCCGACCGTGCGACGCGTTGTGGTATGCATCGTTTTAAAGCTGCCCCGATATTTCATCAACCCGCTGCGAAACTATCTAGCGAAGCGCCTGGACTATCCCGTGCCACTGAGCCGCCGAACAGTTTGGTCAAATCCCCTGACCATCCCCACCACCAATGCGTACACCACCAGGCCATAGCCCACCACGGCGCAGAGACTGGCGACACCCAATGACACTCGCCCAAAACCCACATGCTCAGGAAAATCCTTCACGTGGTCCCAGGGATCCACCAGCATGAACAAATTGGTGCCCGGACTGAAGGCGTTGACCACTGGCCCGAACAACACGACACTGCCGGACAGGGGCCAGCCGCACATGCCCAGAATGAGTACCAAGCCCCCCATAATCGCCACCGACGGGATCACCGCGCTCAAGACACCCTTGGCCTTTAGCGACCAGTTCATACCCGCTGCCACACACAGCGCCACGAACGGTACAAGCATCATCGCCATTAGCAATGGAGCCTCTGGCAGCATCAATGGCACCCCAGGTCGAATGATCGCTGCGCCGCCTGATGCCACAGACCGGTGCGTGAACGTTGCCTCCGGCCAGCCCAGACCCGGTCCGATCAGTGCATAGACACTCACCATCGCAATTGTCAGCACGGGCACGGTGATCAGCAACCCGAGGAAGCTGACCAATCCCCGCAGCTTACCCCAGACATACTGCCGAGGCGTGATCGGTGTGGTAAGCATCAGGTCCAATGTGCCGTCTTCCCGCTCCTTGCTTACCGATCCGGCACTCATGTACAGAGCGACTAGAATAATCACCGCAACCTCAATCAGCAGCAGTGCTGACAATGCCTGATGAAACACTTCATGTGAAGCGTAGGGGCGGCCAGTCTCCCGATTAATGATCTCGGGTAAAACTTCCATGTGATAGGCCCCCAGCAGCAGCGAGCCAACCCCCAAGGCCAAGGCGGTAAAGCCCCAGCGTGCAAGGATCCCGCCAGAAATCTTGCCCCGTGTGTGTGACTCGCGCCAAGCAATCGGATTGTGCCAAACTGAACGAGGGGTCCGCGATCGCTCGATACCCGCTGCGCCGCGAAGCCGCAATACGGTCGCCAGCCAGCACATCCACCTGCCCTGACCCTGGCCGATGCTGCGGAGCACGATCGCACACCACGCCACCATCACGAAACTTGAAGCGATGCTCAGAATCGAAAACATCACGAATGGACGGCCCAGATAGAAGCGGATCGGAAATGAATAACCAGCGAGTAATTCCGGTGCCGGTGGCGAATAGTTGGCGGTGTTCAGTGACGCCTCCAGAACAAGCAACGGATGTAGCGGGGTCAGCCAAGTAACGGAATTTTCAATCGGCATCAGCTGTCGCAGAATGGTAGTATCAAGCAAATACGCTCCCACCAGATATGCCGCGATAAGAATCACAAACATGAATACAGCCTTTCGACCGCACGCACGCATCACGCTCAATAACACAGCAACGGATCCGACGAACACCGCCGTCAGTGTGGCAACACTGAAGGCTACGAACACTGATCGAATGGGCACTCCGCCGAAAATCAGTAAGACCGAGAACAGCGGCACACCGCTGGCCAGCAGGGCCAGGACAAAGAACAACCGCCCGACAAGCGACCCCAGCACGATCTGCAGATTCGATAGGGGCGTGGTCAACAGAATGTCGTAAGTCTTTCCTGCCTGCTCCTGTGCAATCGCA
>CAUZOD010000279.1:0-4241 GCA_963581115.1 Phycisphaerae bacterium
CACTGGATTGATTGAATTTCAAAATGAAGCCGTCCTTGCGTTGCGCAACGGTTGCGTGTGTTGTTCTCTGGGATCGCAATTGGCAAGCGGACTGATGCAGATATTGGAACAGGTCCAGCCGGATCTCGTGCTTATCGAGGGATCGGGCATTACCCAGATGGGCCAGCTTGCGGGCGTGCTGGCACAGGGTTCGCTGGCGGCGACCGTGGTCATCGA
Organism: Phycisphaerae bacterium; assembly: GCA_963581115.1. Taxonomy (GTDB): domain Bacteria; phylum Planctomycetota; class Phycisphaerae; order Phycisphaerales; family Phycisphaeraceae; genus CAUZOD01. The sequence goes on from CAUZOD010000279.1 coordinate 217, forward strand.
AAGGGTCGTGGTTGTGGCCGATGCGGTGCGACTGCCCAAGCTCATCGGTTCTATCTTGACCGTGGACGAGCAGATCAGCAGCGCCGACTTGGTTCTCCTGAACCGTTGCGATCAGGCTGACAAAGCACAGCAGCAGGTTGCGATGGACTCGGTCCGGTCGGTGAACCGCGACGTGCCCATCATTAAGACCGTTCGGGCCCGAATCATGCTCGATCAACTGTTAGCGGTGTCTCGCGATCGGCATGCCGTGACACCTGTGCCACTGAGATCTGTGCCATCGCACCAAGAACATACACAGTGGACCAGTGTGACATTGCAGAAGTCCGGCCCCGTTGGCGAAGATGCGTTGCGCCATCTGCTGTCCAGGCTGCCGATGAGCGTCTTTCGGGTGAAAGGCTTCGTGGCCTGCGAGCCGGGTGTGGCATTGGCGGTGCAGGTGGTTCAGGACATGGTAGAACTGATTCCGGTGAACCGACCTATTCCCCAAGAAATAATGAATCGTTTGGTCTTTGTTGGCAGCGAGGCAATGGGCGAAGCGTTGGCGGTTGTTTCACAACGCACATCATGGCTGGAATCACTTTGAGACAGGTAGTTGCCGTCTAGGTTCAGGGGTACTGGGAAAGGCGAACTGGCTCCCCTCAGGAGGAGTTGTTCGTTTCAGGTTGGGTTGGGTGCCCTTTACGCGCCCATTCGTTGAGGCCACCTTTCACGCTTCGCACGTTGCGGTAACCAAGCGACTTTAGGTACAGCATCGTGTGCTTGGAAAATCGCCCGATGTTGCACACCATGATTATTGGCGAATTGCGATCCTCGGGCAGATCGGATTTGTGATGGCTCAGATCGTCCTGGGCGATATTGATTGAACCGGCGATGTGGCCTTGTGCAAAATCTTCCGCGGGGCGTACATCGATCACCAGTGGTTTCTCCGGGCCATTGAGCTTTTTGAGCAGGTCGGCGGCCTTGATTGTGTCATGGCGATTCTTGAGATTTTCAATTAATTCCGCAACGAAGCGATCGTTGGTGCTGGGTGCGGTGTCAGACGGATTGGGCGGACAGATCTCAGGGAAGTGGCGCTGGAAAGAGGAGGCATACTTAAAAGCGTTGTCCGGGAAGATCACCACGGCCAACAGGCCTGGCTCGTCAGGTACCTTGGCCAGTGCACCGACCAGTGCCAGGCCAGAGCTGGGCCCGGCGATGATGCTTTCTTCACGGATTAGGCGGAGTGTCATGTCGTACGCCTGGCGGTTGGTCACCTCCACCGTGCCGTCATACTCGTCGGGGTGATAGAGCTCAGTCTGCTGCAACTGTATCTGGCTGCGCACTCCAGGAATATCGTGGCCTTCATCGGGACAGACACCAATTACCTGGATATTGGTGTTCTGCTGCTTGAGGTATCGGCCGGTACCGGTGATGGTGCCGCAAGTGCCCAGGCTGGCGATGAAGTGCGTGACTCTACCTGCGGTTTGCTTCCAGATCTCGGGGCCAGTGGCCAGGTAATGGCTCTGGGGGTTGGCGCGGTTGCGGTACTGGTCAAGCATCACCAGGTTGGGTTGCGATTCAGCTGCCTCTCGCGCTTTGGCGATGGCGCCCTCAGGGGCGCCAGGGGCAGGACACAAGGTGTCATCTAGTTCTTGGACATCACTCCCGAATGCTCGCAGCATGGTGCGTTTTTCCACCGGAACATCGCCCGATACGGTCGTCTGCAATGGATAGCCCTTGGCGTTACCAATCATTGCGAGCCCGAGTCCGGTGTTGCCCGACGTCGGCTCAACGAGTCGCTGGCCGGCAACCAGGTCACCTCGCGATTCAGCATCGCGAACCAGATTGGCCGCAACCCGGTCCTTGATTGCGCCAAAAGGGTTGTACCACTCCAGCTTGGCAAATATCTGGGTGTACTCGTGTGGTGCGACATGGTTCAGGCGAACCAGTGGGGTCGGATTGTCGGCGCTTGACAGCAGGCCTAGAATCGAGTCGTAAACTCGCAGGTGGTGGTCTTCCATCGGTGGCCATTATAGCCTGCAGCGGAGCGGGGCGGGCAGTTTGGCGTCTTGGCGCGAACACTTATTGCCGCCATTGCACTGACTTGCTAGGCTGTCGCACTGCTGGTCGTGCGATTTTTTTGAGAAGCAGGGTTTGATCATGAAAAGCAGCAGCTCAATCTGGAAGCAACGTTTGGCCGGGAAACTCCCCGAGGTATTGGACCAGGAGATTGAGCAGTTTGAGACCGAGATTGACCTGCGGCAGCAGAGCAAGTTCGATGAGAAGATCTTCGCTGAGACACGATTACGCCGCGGGGTCTACGGCCAGCGCTATGACAATGGTCAGCGGTATGACGGCACCCAGACTCGCCAGCTTGCCTATACCGACGAAAGACAAACAAAGGGTCCGGACACGGTCTGGGATGCGCCCGGTATGCAGCGGATCAAGATCCCATACGGGGGTATGAACCCCGAACAACTCGAGGTGATGGCGGAACTGGCCGAGGAGTATTCTGATGGGATCGGCCACATCACCACCCGGCAGGACTTTCAACTGCATTTCATACACATCGATGACACACCATCTCTGATGCGCCGTCTTGCCGCCGTGGGCATTACTACCCGCGAGGCTTGCGGCAATTCCGTGCGCAATGTGACCGGTTGCCCGTATGCGGGCGTGTGTCCCGACGAAGCATTCGATGTTTCGGCTTATGCGGGGGCGCTGGCTCGTTTCCTGCTGGGGCACCCTGATGTCCAGAACTTCGGCCGCAAGTTCAAGCCAACCTTCAGCGGCTGTACGCAGCACGCATGCGGTTTGTCGGCGATGCATGATCTGGGCTATACCGCAGTGACGCGGACGGTCGACGGCCAGAAGCAGCGGGGATTTCTGTTTACCGTCGGCGGTGGCTTGGGTGCCGTGCCACAGCAGGCCAAGATATTCGATGAATTTTTGCCAGTGGAGGAAATGCTGCCAATGGCCCAGGCCATCGGCCGGGTGTTCGCCCGTCATGGTGAGAAGAAGAATCGTGGCAAGGCACGCTTGAAATTCCTGATCCGGAACTGGGGCATCGACAAGTTTAAGCAGGAAGTCCTTGAAGAGCGTCGCAAACTCAAGGATGATCCGCGTTGGACCGAGTATCTGCAGGGTGCCGATCAGGAGCAGGAGAAACCACTCAAGCCCCCGGGGCAGTTACCACCTCCAAATGGCAATCCGCGCTACGTGCAGTGGCTCAAGACCAACGTGCGCGATCAGTGCCAGGAAGGCTACGCCACAGCCACAGTTGCATTACCTTTGGGCGATCTGACTGCCGACCAGCTGCGGGCACTTGCCGATATCGTGCGCCGGTTTACCGCGGGCACGATCCGCACAACCGTTGAACAGAACTTCGTGATCCGCTGGGTCAGCAAGTCGGATCTATCTGAGTTGTTTGACGCTTTGGATGCCGTCGGGCTTGGCGAGCCGGGCGCCAGTAATATCCTTGACATCGTCGCCTGCCCCGGCACCGACACCTGCAAGCTGGGGATTTCCTCGTCACGCGGTTTGGCCGGTGAACTTCGTCGCCGCCTGGCGGTAAAGAGTTATCAGATGGACCAGGCGGTGTCCGACCTTCACATCAAGATCAGCGGCTGCTTTAACAGCTGTGGTCAGCATCACGTGGCGGACATCGGCTTCTACGGGGTCAGCCGAAATGTCTCCGGATTCAAGGTTCCACACTTTCAGGTGGTGCTTGGCGGTCAGTGGGAGGAGAATGCCGGCTCCTACGGATTGCCTATTGTGGCGATTCCCTCCAAGCGTATTCCCGACGCACTGGACCGGATTACCGAGCACTACCTGCAGTCGCGCCAATCCAATGAGCGGTTTGCCCAGTACGTTCAGCGGGTGGGCAAGGCCGAGATCCGTAAATTGCTCGATCCGCTGACGGGAAATGCTCCCAGCCACGAGGAGGACCGGTCGTTCTATTCCGACTGGTCTGATCCGCGGGAGTACAGCACGGGAGATATCGGCAAGGGCGAGTGTGCCGGCGAGGTGGTCTCGGCATTCGAATT
>CAUZOD010000280.1:0-4238 GCA_963581115.1 Phycisphaerae bacterium
TGACCGTGGGTATGCACGATTTGGTCGAATATCTTCACGTTGCGATTAAAGCCAATGATCCGGAAGCGATAGCTACCGGCGAAAACAGCAGCGAGAACATGATCGATGTGATTGATGGTATATTATATCAGTGGACCATTCTCCCTGAGAACACGGCTCCGATTTTTGCTGCGGTATACCAAGACTACATTCCAAGATATGGGGTCGAAATCTCCATAGGATCCGGTGACCCATTCTTCATGGATTGTGCATCGATGTTTGTGGAAGGCGATCAGATCGGCCGTTTTCGTATTCGGCCTCGCAGTCACATTTTATCATTTGAGAATTCCGAGCATGAACCTCTTTTGGCGTTTCTGGAATAACTGGTCGGGTACTACAAGCAAGAAGAACCAAAGAGATATCTCGCGTACGGGCAACTCATGCGGCCGTTGCGGTTTGTCGCGCCGTCGCCTATGCCCCAGTTGAGTTACAAGGTTGGTGGGGGATATACGTACAAAGGCGGACTTTTCGAACTGCCAGCGTTGATGAGTGGTGTATTTCAAAGCAAAGATGGCAGTCTTGGAATTTTTGTGGTAAATGCAAGCTCTATGGATCTGGACTTTCGTTCGCAGCTGGAACCAGCCCAATACGAAATGGTCAAAAATGGCCCCGTGGAGGTCCGCTCGATTGCTCCGGACGGCACGCCCCGCCGGGTGCTTAGTGCAACGGAAGGCCTCTTGACTCTGTCCGGATCATTGGCTTCGCATCAGGCCACTATGTTTCAGGTCCGTCCGGCAACTAGAATAGAAGCTCTTTAGGTCTCGTGCCGGTGATATTGCAGGCAATGATGCGGTGCGATTGGTTCAACCTACGCGACAACCGATGTGCCATCCACCAGAAATGGATCGGCAAAGTATTGTGGGTGAGCTCCGGGGACATTGACTATTGGAGCGGGTGAATATTGAGTGAGGTATGCCCTGCGTTCGCAACCGGTGACGTTGGGGCCGCTGCGATAAAAGTGAGGCTTGAAAATACTGCAATACTGCCGGATGGAACGATCACTGGATCGCCCAGATCGTTGCCAAAGTATCCGACGCGGTCATTTGATTTTTTGTCTGTTATATGATCTGCCAGTTCTCGTTTGCCATAACGGCTGATGGGTAAAATATAGGTGGTTCCGTTCTCTTCGTTCACATCATCTAATGCACACCAGCAGGTGACGTGTTCAGGGTGTTTTCCGATCCTGGCCTGAACGTATGCCGAGTCCTGGTGCCAGCTGAATTTCATGCCGGTTTGGCCGTTCTTGATGACATATTGATCGCTATGAAAATAGGCGTGATTGCCGATGGTGGCCCGGCAGATTTCTGCCATGAGGTCACTGAAGATAAATGCTTTTAAGCTGGCGTGTGTGCGTGAGGGTTGAGCACAGAAATACCGGCTGCCACGATGGTTAATTCCAAGAAAATCGGTGCCCTGTCGGTCCATTTCGGCGTGGACTTGATCGACCGCATGCTGGCATTCCGATTGCGGCAATTCAAGATGGTCCTCAGGGATGATAGATTCCAATATGAAGTAACCGTCTATTTTCATATTGTTTTTTCTTCACTGAAGAAATCTTGATAGCCATAATGTGTCTCTGTAATTTTCTAGGTCCTCATGATTTAACTCTGCTATGAGGTTGGACTTACCCTCATGATACCCGATTCCTGAAGTCAAGGCGAATTACTAGTTTATAACCAAAATCAAGCTTGAGATTCCTGTCGCAGAAGGGGATACGGCGTGGGGTCATAATGGACTTGGCAACGCATCTTGGCTCAGTCGTCAGGATTGTTTGCCATGGCATGGCCTCGGCAGCTGTGCCCTGATATCCTGTGGTTATGGAATTGACGATACAGGAGATTGCAGACCGCATTGATGCCGAAGTTCGTGGTGATGGCTCACGACTTATTTCCCGTTGCGCGTCTTTGGAAGCGGCGGATGAACATAGCATTAGTTTTGTAGCAACGCAGCGTTATGCCCGGCGGATGAAGAGTAGCTCTGCCTGTGCCGTAGTTGTGGCTCCGAATAATGTGGTTCGTGTGCCCGAAACAATGGTGGCGGTTATCGCCAGCGATCCATATTTGGCCTTTCGCAATGCCGTCGTTGCGATTCATGGTTTTGCCAGCCAGCCGGAGCCAGGTATCAGCTCGATGGCATGTATCGATGACTCGGCGACGGTAGGACCAGATTGCGCGATCCTACCGTTTGCCTATGTTGCCGCGGGGGCGGTGCTGGGGCGAGGCAGTATCCTGTATCCCAACGTGTTCGTGGGTTGTGGCGCCAAGATTGGTGCCGAGTGCGTGCTCTATCCCGGATCGTGCATCATGCGAGACTGTCAGATTGGAGACCGCGTGATTCTGCAACCCGGCGCTGTGGTAGGAGCCGATGGCTTCGGTTTTGCGACCAGTGGTGGTGAGCATCACAAGATGCCACATGTCGGTATCGTCATGATCGAGGATGATGTCGAACTCGGGGCCAATACCTGTGTGCAACGCGGTGCCGTGGATACCACAGTGGTCGGGCGGGGAACCAAGATCAGCGACTTGGCCAATATCGGTCATGGTGCGAAGATCGGCCCCTACAACTTGATTGTTTCCCAAGTGGGCATCGCTGGATCGGCTAAGACCGGCAGCCACGTGGCCATCGGCGGACAGTCAGGTGTATTGGGCCATCGAACGGTCGGCGATCGGGCTCGCATCGCCGCGCAGTCCGGGGTGGTGACAAATGTGCCCGCTGATACCGAATGGGCGGGTGCCCCTGCCCTGCCGCTGGAGATGTCTAAGCGCGTCGGTTTGGAAAATCTCCGTTTGCCGGAAATTCATGCGGAATTGGAACGTCTGTGTTGCCAGGTGGAGGCCTTGCAGGCCCAGATTGATGGCGACCGGACATGTTGATGGCAGATCGCACGGACCGCGGGAGCCGAGTGCCGGTTGGCGCCTTGCCACTTTCGGTCGACTCATGGCATCCCATGCACTTGAGCGGAACGCCGAAAGCCGGTAGAACCCGATCATGTCACTTCTGATTATTGCTCAGAATGCGAGTACAACCACGGGCAGAGCCGATGCGTGGTGGCGGTTGTTGATCGATAACGCTCTGGCACTGACCATTCTTTTTATATTCGTGACTGCGATCATCAGCGTGCTCGTCAATAAGCACCGCAAGGATAAGTGCCTGAAGCGACTTGGGGGCTACCACATCAGTTTCTTGACCACGGCGGGAAAAGTGATCTGGGGCAACCTAGTGGTTTACAGTCAAGGAATCGAGCTGCGTTTCGATAAGCCCCACATGACCCGTCGGGCGCTGGCCAAGAGCAGTGCCATGATCTACCCCGAGCAGTTGGGCAATTGCCTGGCCTTGGGTCGTGTTGCAGATGGGCTCAGTGCGTCCGAGCGGCGCAGCCGCCTGCGACAGATTCGCCGAAGCTTCCGTCCGGGCCTGATTCGCCAGACATTTCGGTGGCTGCGGAACATCGTCAATATGCTCCGTGATGCATTCAGCAAGGCATTGACGACCATCATCGGTAGTCTCACCAAAACCCGTCCTGGTATGGTTGGCGGCCAGCAGGGCCAGGTCACTGAAATCGGCAAGGACCCCTGCTGGGTGCTACTGCCAACGCCTACGAGCCGATTCTTGAGAGGCACATCGGCAAGCCCGTGGTGGTGCGGGTGGCTGGGCCGGCGGATAGTCCGACTGCAGTACCGTTCGAGATGCAGGGGTACTTGGTTGACTACTCCGAGAGCTACCTGGCGGTGTTCAATACAGAACATGAGCCGATTGAATTGGTGAATCTGGAACTGGAAGCATCCCAGGAGCAAGCGGCCTACCGGGTCAATCTGGAGCCGGAAGAAGTGATCGTCTTCTGTAAGGGACCGGAAGCTTTGGTGGTTGAGAGCATCTACAGTAACGGCCAAGAGCATCAGCTGGCGGTCAGCTTGCTTCCAGGCTGTCCACTGAACCTGCGCCGCCCTGCCGGTGCGGCAATACGCCTGCAAATGCAGGTTGCCCCGCGACTTGACTTGGTCTGTCCAAGAACAACGGCGACGGTGCACTTCGGTGCCAAGACGGCTATCTCAGCGAGTCAGAGCCATGGTGGCGTGGTGCCCGAAGTGATGGCGGACCAATCCGAACTCATGCCCGGCTAATCTAGGGCCGTACCTGCTGGTCGTCGCGGGCGGTGTATCACATTTTCACGACCTGGTGCCCGGTTCTCGCGGCCATTG
>CAUZOD010000281.1:0-4192 GCA_963581115.1 Phycisphaerae bacterium
TATCCACAGTTCATTGGAGTACCAAACCCCCGCCGCTTTTGCGGCTGGCTGTGTTCTGCCGGCTTCGGCTACGCCTGCGCCTCCAGAACACAGCCGATTCCCTTAACCCTGATTCTCTCACTCACCCTGGTACAAAAACGGGAGGGTGGTCAGATATGACCTTCTCCCCTGAAATTGCTCCAGTTGCAGTGAGAGAATCCCGTTGGGCCAAAGGCCCGGAAGGATTCTTTCAGATGAGGCAGAAATGAAACACAGTAGATCAGGTCATTGTGGCCACCACCGCCGCCTTTGCGGCAGGCTGTGTTCTGCCGACTGTGCCTGCGCCTCTAGAACACAGCCGATTCCCTCAACCCTGATTCTCTCACGCACACTGGTACAAAGACGGGGAGGTGGTCACCCCCAGATTGTCTGATCAGCCCGAGGATCTCCTGGCGGGTAATACTAGAGATTGGCTTGATCGCTAACGCTCTTTTCGGCACTAAACCGCTTTTCAACGGCGGCATAGGAGTCGTAAAACGTCATCTTTCCCTGAGCGGTTATGTTGGCAAAAGAATAGATCAGGTGTGTGAGATTGTCGGCAGGCACATCGTCAAGTTGATAATTACCGCCGTAGATACCCCACTCGGAGAAGTAGGCTGCGAGTACTTTGTCATGACTGACGATTGGCATGACCGAAGGATTAACCGGGTCTGTGGGCGCAACAGGGTCAGTAGGGGGTGTTTCCGGAACTGCATACACTGGGTCTGGTGTAGGTACTGTAACTAATATGTCATCATCGACTATCGTAGCTGTTGCGGTGTTCGCTACGACCATCGCATTGCTTGGACTTGACAATCGTAGAGTGAATGACTCGGTTAACTCCGTCACGGCATCTGGATTAACCAAAACCGTGATATTCTTGCTCGTCTCACCCGGAGCAAATGTGATGACTCCAGATTGAGCCGAATAGTCACTCCCTGCTACCGCGGTCCCGTCCTCTGTGGCATAAGCAATGGTGATAGTTTGGGTACTTGCCTCTGAAAGCGAAACGGTAAACGTGGCTCTCGTACCTGCCAGGGTTGAGATGGAATCAAGCGGCATTTGCACATTATTTAAAAGATTGAGTTTGATATCGATGGGTGTCATCCAGTCGTCGGCAAGAATTCCGCCGGTATCACCTGAATTGGGATTCCATGACCAATAGGTCCAACTGATTCCCTGCTGTCCTGCTTGCAAATCGTTCGTACCATCACCGTCAAGATCACCCTGCAGGTAATCAACCATTGTACTGAACCAAGCTTGGTCACTGGTCGATTCGAGTTTGCTGCCAAACTCACCCAAAAGCACTGGTGCTATGTTTGAACGGAAGAGATAGCCCCAATTGCGATCCCAGACGTCGGTCAAGTTATCCGGGTAGGCAGGATCACCAAAATAAGGCTGCGGGTAGATGCTTGCAGGATAGTCGTGGGCCGAGTAAACCAGCCGATTCCCTATATCGAGCCTGATGGGATAGTCGCCAGCATTCGACAAATTGCCACCCCACCAGTAACTGCCGGAAGATGCTGTCTCTACCCCCTCGACAATTACCAGCAGATTTGGATTGGCCGCAAGCACAGCATTGCCGGCTCGCTCAGCTGCCAGCCGCCAGTCGTTGGCCGAGCCATCGCCCCAAGTCGCCGGACCGTGTGGTTCGTTGTGGAGGTCAATTCCAACGACGGAAGCATTGCTGGCATAGCGACTTGCTAAGGTCGATAGGTTATTGATCCAGGTACTTTCTGGATAGGCCTCTGAATACCAGAGGCCGGAGCTATTTGCACTATTTCCCGCTTCCGAGCGATGGTGATCAAGGATGATCCGCATGCCGATTTCGACAGCATAGGAAACGATCTTGTCCATGACATCCAGACCGTTGAGTCCCTTAAGGTCAGGATTTTTCGAGAAGTCGATGCCGTTTGGGATGCTACCTGCCTCCAGCAACTGATCGCTGTAGGGCAAACGGATTGTGTTGAAGCCGAGGGACTGCATCTGATCCATCATTTCCTGATAGCCACGGGACCACAGTCCATGTGGGGCAAAGTTTGAAGTCTCCAGTCCAAACCAGTTCACGCCAGCAATCAGCACCGCGTTACCAGCAGCATCAATAATCTGACTGCCTGATGTGCGAAGGCTCTGGTCAGCAAGTGTTTCGCCAAGGGTGCCTTCGGCCACTGAAATATCTGATATGGATACAGCCACTGGTTCCCGTGCCGGGGTTTGTTCTGGTTCGGCAACGTTTTCAGTGGGAGAAGAATTATCTCCAGTATTCGGCCCAGCTGACGGTGGGTCCAAATCAGAACCTGTCGTTCCCTGGTTGGACATAGATCGGGTACGTGGAACAATATTTTCACCTACGGGATTTCCCAGAACTATCATGCTCTGAAAATACTCGATCACATTAGGAAGAGGAACTTCTAGGGCCGCCCATTGTGGCCAGTCAAAAGTGTCATTCATGAATGGCCGAGTTTGGTCATGACTCAGGACCGTGAGATGATTCACGTCATGGGCAGTTGCTACACCCGCTATTGATAAACCGCCGTGAGCACGATCATGCATCCAGCCTGCGAAATGAGGCTCCATCTTCAAGGTGTTGATAAAGTTGTTCTCGCCACCGTAGCTTTTCAGATAATCCGCGAACCCGATATGTCCAAATTCACGGACCATCACCAAGACATCAGATGCACTGCCAAGTCGTGCAGTGCGTTGGATGTCTGCCAAGATCTGGGGATCAAAAGCATCATCACGAATCCAGCCAACTTTCGCCCCTTGCATGGCGTACCAAAGCCCAACGCCCTGCAGATCATTACCCCATGCTTGTGAGTTGTTTGTCAGTTCGTTAGCGAACGCCCATGTTCCAACTTCGGCAAGATTCACTTCTGAAAGTCCTAAGAAGTTTCTGAGTTGATTATAAGCCTCCAGCGCCTCCGTCGTGATAGGTGTGCGCTCCCCTGTTAACTGATCATGACGCGTATGGTCACTGCCGTGTGACATTCCAAAGTCACTAATACTTATCCACTCAGTTTGTGCAGAATCTGACGGGTGCGTGTCATGGCCGCCATCTGTCGGTATGTGCAGGCTACCGCTGCCCGGGATGACCTGATAGCCGTCTGTTATCTGGCCATCGGGAGCGGCTGGCGTGAGAAGAGGACTAGTGTTAGCAACGTCACTTACCGCCCTGTTTGGATCGACATTTGTACGGCTTACGATACTTAGTTGGTCAACGGTCAGTCCAAATGGTTCCTCAAGCCGATCTTCGACCACCTGGTCGTGATGGAATTCGATATTAGCCGGAACAAGGTCAGACATTCTCACATCTACCAAGAGAATGCTCTGCGCAGTCGACTGCACCGCGATCAGCACCCCATCATCCGTATCTTCCACACTCAGCCGCTCGCGAGTCCCAAAGTAAAGAAAGCTGAGCTTCATGGTAGCAGGATCAAAGTTCTCGATCCGCTCTTGAACATCATACTCATGCGAACGGACATAGATCGTGTTGGCCTCCCTTGGACCAACACCAAGTTCCCACGATAAGACGCCCCCAATGTCTTGACGCAGATGCTCATTGCCAACCACGCCGAAGTTTTCAATTGTCAGATCGGTATAAGAGATACCTTGAAGCACCTGACACTCGGGTGTCCAAGCCCAAGGATTCATGATGGCTACTTTGCCTGCCCCGGTTTTGCCAAGGATTAAGTTGTGAACAGATATGTCACCGAAGTCAAGGCGGTCAACGGACGGATTGAAGCCAACTATATCAGCACCAGCCGGATTTACGGGAAAGACACGTCCAGCACTATCGCTCGGTTGGGAAACCGGCCCTGGGGCCGGATCTGCGACCGGTTCACGAGATGGCAAAGGCATTGGAGTAGGCATTGCAGCGGGTGGCTGCGGTGCACTCTGGACTCCCGAGATTAAGAAATTGCTGAGGGCAGATGTCGCGCCACCGGGCGTAGCGTTGAAACCAAAACTTGTTTCAGCACCTGCGACCAAATCCGCATTCCAATTTGCTCCACGGACGACGTAGGTGGAACCCGAATGGCTTACAACCTCTGCATTCCAGATTGGGTCGATCTCTCCAGGGAAATTGAAGGTGACCGTCCAGCCTTGCAGTGTTGTCGAACCACCATTTCGAACCATAACTTCGCCAGTAAAGCCACTTTCCCAATCGCTTACCTTG
>CAUZOD010000282.1:0-4191 GCA_963581115.1 Phycisphaerae bacterium
CGCGTTTTGCTTGGAGCGCAATGCTGAATTGACCTGGATCGATGCTTGGGGGTTGATGCGAGATCAACCCGTGGTTGATCGATCCCCTTGCTACCTGAAGGAGAGTTTGACGGTCTGACGGGGGGATCCGTTTTTCAGTGGACAAGGAACGCCCCATAGCCGACAACCCGGTCAGTTGGGCCCGATGTGTCTCCAGAGTTGCGAAGATCGACGCAGTGGGCTCGGAGATGGCTCTGCGACATGATCGCGAGGAGACCTTGGATCGCGGTGTGTCCGCATGCCTGATGGGGGCCGATTTTGTGTAGTTGATTGGTTTCAATTGCACGGGCGGTATTGCGGTCAAGCTGCGTGGCAGTGTCGTAATCGTGATAATGCGACAGATCGGAGCTGACAACGATTAATGTTTGCCCGTCACTCCACAGGGCCTCAATAACACGGGCCACGAGGTTGTATGAGATCTGTCCGAAGAGCAGTGGCACCAAGCACCAACGGTCCAGTATCTCCATCAGAAACGGTAGATGTACTTCTAGGCAATGTTCAGGCTCGTGTGCACGATCATGAATCGAAACAAAAGGTAGATGACCGATCGAATCAATCGCCGCTTGATCAACGGGCACGGGGCCCAGGGGTGTGCTGAATGAGCTGGCGGAGACAGTGGCCAGGCCAGCAAACGAAACTCGGTGGGCCGGACCCAACAGAACAACCCGGCGGATTGCGCTGTGTTGGCCCCGAAGGTGTCGGTATGCGGATCCAGCAACGGCGCCTGAATATGCGTAACCAGCATGCGGCCCAATGAGGGCCCGGGGCGGGCAGGCGATCTGCGGGGCGTCTGCCGCTTCGTCGAGATAGCCTTGCACCATCATTCTCAGGGCGGTGGGATCATCCGGGTAGAATGTACCGGCAACGGCGGGCGGACGTGTGTTAATCGTATGTGGCGCCACATCATTATATTATGTCGCTTCATGGGCGGGTCAAGATGGATTAGTCGTGGTGCGTAAAAAGGCCAGAGCCCATCAACCGGCTAGCTTGATCGGCGAGGCGATCATGTTTTTGGCACGCTTAGCCACGCAGAAACAATGATCAGCGCGAGACAGAAGAGTCTGTCCGTTATTGCAGTTATCGCGCATCATCGAAGCCATTCCGATCGACAAACTGAGGTCAGCGCCGGCGATTTTGCGTGCGACGCGGGACTGTCGCAGGAACATCTGGCGAATTGATTGGGAGAACTCAGAAGCCTGATGGATTGAACTTTCAGGCATGAACACAACAAATTCATCACCATCAAGACGCACCGCGATGTCCTGCTGACGTATTCTTTTACGTAGCAGGGTGTCTAGCAGATTTAGCATCTTGTCACTTTCGGCGTGCTCTGGGGGATCGGTGGTTTTCTTGACAGTATTAATACCGATCATGATGCAGATCATGTCCGCTCCTGACATTGCCGAGTCGGTTATGATTGCGTCAAGATATCTGCCGAGAAATTGGCGGTTGTTCAGTTTCGTCAGGTTATTTCGCATCGTTTTATTTAAATGTGGCCCGCAGAGTTTAGATGTTTCCGCTTTGACACGTGTGTCGAGCACTCGCCGCAATCGCCGCGATTCGTAGCGGCTGCGGATCGCGACTACGGAGATCTGATGCATCGATCGAGCGATGCGGCCGATTTCATCGCAGCGGTTAACGGGAAGGTTTTTCAACGCAGATGGAGTGGTGCTGCGCGCTTGTACCTCAAGCCAATGGGCCAGACGCTCATAAGGAGTGACAATCCAGCAGCGAACAAACGTAAGTAACACCCAAGATGCCGCACAGAGGCCCAGTGCCAGTGGCCACGCTTGTTCGCCGTATCGGGCTTCTGTCAGGCCGATAAGCACGCCAATCAGCAGCGTGGCAAGGATGAGAAGGCACAGTTTCCCCGTCAGAGGGCTTTCGTCCCATGCCCGATGGTGTTTGCCGGACGCAGATTCCATAGCTGGCTGCCGGTTCATGACTCTTCCATCGACTTCCCGGGGGGCTGGCGTGGGCCAGCCCGTGGTGTTGGCGCCTTTTTCCGGTTGTGGCGCCGGTTGGCTCATCGGGTGAAAACGCGTTATGCAGCAAGACTTTGCCGATTGTGGCGGTGATGCCGGATGTGTCGGCTGCAGCACTTGGAGTCCGGTGGTCAGGCTACGAATGGCGGTTTTGTGGGATCAGCCGCCAGTTCAATCCTCTCGATGCTGATCGCTCGTCCGGACTCTGCGTCGGCTTTCAGCACGATACCGTTGACACGCGGGTTGATTTCGGCGACGTCGAATGGCGTGGGGATGCTTGTCGTCATTTGGGCTACGACACGATCAGCCCGTCGCCCGAGGACCGAGTCCATTGCGCCGGTCATGCCGATGTCTGTGATGTAGGCAGTTCCGGTGCGCGACCCCATTTGGGGGAGTGTCGGGTCGCTGCCGGGTGCGGGCAGGATACGGGCATCAGCCGTGGCCACGTGTGTGTGTGTGCCGAAGACGCACGTGGCACGGCCATTCAGGAACCAACCTAGGGCCACCTTTTCGCTTGACGCCTCGGCATGAATCTCCACTAGGACGATCGCGCCCGTTTTGGGTAATTTGGCAAGGATTTGATGGACGCAGTCGAACGGGTCGTTGGCAGGGATCGGCATGAATAGGCGCCCAAGCAATGTAATAATATGCACGTCGATTCCAGATTTAGTCGTCAACTTCATGTGTCCTTGGCCGATGGCTTGGCCGGATAGATTTGCTGGCCGGATGATATTTGCCTGTTGCTCAAGAACGCTGACGATCTGCTTCTTCTTGTAGACGTGATCTCCTAGGGTCATTCCGTCGACGCCCGCATCACAAAGCTTGCGATAAAGCTGCGGCGTTAGCCCGGACCCGTTGGCGCAGTTTTCGGCGTTGGCTAGGATCAGGTCGACGGACCATCGCTCATGGAGGGCATCGATCTGTTGGGCCAGTGCCAATCGGCCTGGGGCGCCCACGATATCCCCGAGGACTGCGATCCGAACAGTCATGGGAGCAGATTATAGTGTTCGGGAGTTTCGGTCTAGTTAAGGAATCAAGATCATGTCAGCTCCATAGCTGCCACCCATGCCCTGCCTCGGAACCCCCGTTGCCTAGACCCTATTCTTCGGAGTCTATACCCTACACGTAGATGCGATGCCCTTTCTGTGAGATCAACGACGACAGGGTGATCGATTCCCGCGAGACCGATGGGGGCAAAGTCATTCGCAGACGCCGCCAGTGTAAGTCCTGTCAGAAGCGGTGGACAACACGGGAGTCCTTAGATGAAAACGTTCGACTGGCAGTGATCAAGCGTGATGGATCGCGCGTGCCGTACGATCGCCAGAAAATTTTGGGTGGTCTTCATAAAGCTTGTTACAAGCGCCCAGTTGCGGCAGATATTCTGGTCCAGATTGTGGACGAGGTTGAGGAGCACTTGTTTCAAAGCGGTGGTAAAGAAGTCGAAGCGATTGACATTGGCCGATTGGTGATTGAGAGCCTCAAGCGGATCGATCATGTTGCGTTTTTGCGCTTCGCCAGCGTGTACATGAAAATAAACAATATCGATGACCTTTTGGACGAGATACAGGAGGTCCGGCAAACCGCGCCGCCTCCGGAGGAACCAGATCAGGGCCAGTTATTCCTTTAGCGTTTGGGCGCCCTCGCCCCTACAGGCTTGTTTCAAGGGCTTCAGGAGAGAACAATACCTGCGGTTTAGTTGCAGGCACTTTGCTTTTTCTTCGGCCTACGGCATCCCATTGAAAAAGTGCGATGTTTGCCTCTGGCCAAGCAGGCCAACATATTCCTGTGATCGCCGCGTAACGCGGGCGGATTTTTCGAGGCCCACTGCCAATCCCGAAGGTGACTAGTGGAGAATATGGCGACCATGTTGTTGGCGTTGAGCATTGATCTGCACCATCGCCCGTGGCTCAGCTCGCAGCAATCGCACCAGCTGGGACATGGTTACCCCAAGAGATGCAGCAGCCGGTGTCGGCTCATATCCACATTCAGCGAACTGATCCAACACTTCGGCCAAAAGGGCAGGGAAATCCGCATGTTTTCGGCTAATGCGAATAGTGCTTCCCCGGCGGCGGCGGCACCACAATGAACTGGGTTTTCCCGAAGGTTTCGTGCGCACGTTCAAGGCGAGATTCAACCGCAGTCTTTGCAAGGCCACACGATGATTTGC
>CAUZOD010000283.1:0-4191 GCA_963581115.1 Phycisphaerae bacterium
GACACCGATCGCCTTGGCCAGAGGAGAGCAACTCCGTATCGTCGTGACCGGAGACTCCATCACCGACCAAGTTCGACCCCACCTCCTAAGCGCTTTCGGTGACGCTGCGTTCGTCGATCGGCGACACCACGGCGGAACCGCCCTTTGCGACTGGTTCGCGGAACAAGCCGAGGACCTGGGGCTTGAGCACCTCGCGGACTGGCGCCCCCATGTGATCGTGGTCGACCATGGAGGGAACGCCCTCACCCCCTGCATGGCCGGCGAGGATGGGAAGCCACTACAGGGCACCGATTACACGGCCAAGTACCTCGCCGACGCGCAATACCTGGTCGCGGTGGCCACCCAGATGGGCAGCCGGGTCCTGTTCGTGGACCAGCCGGTCGGGCGGGGAGATCTCCCATCCGGTACCAGCGAGGTCTTCCGATCGATGCCAGGGCACCACCCGGGAGGGCTGGTCCGCTTCGTCTCGACTTGGCTGACCCTGTCGCCGGACGGACACTTCCTTCAGGCGGCGCCCTGCCTGGACCACGAACCCGGGTGTCTAGACGGTCGGGGCGAACTCCGGTCACCGCCCCCGAACGGTCACCTCGAAACGCTCGGTGCCTGGCGGTACGCCATGGTGATCGTCGAGGCCTTCATTGATGCGGGTTGGATCGATCCCGGCACCCTCCCCACGGGGCCGTCCGGGGCCACCGAGTGGTTTCCCCTCGTGACCGAACGACGGCCCTTCATGCCACCCAATCCCGAGTGGCACGCGTCGGTAGCCGAACCGGTCATCGATCCGGAGCGACCGATCGTTGACCCGCACCATCACCTGTGGGAACGGAGCGGGATGGACTACCTACTCGAGGACCTGTGGGCCGATACCGGGTCGGTCGGGTCACAACATCGAGAGGACAGTGTTTGTGGAATGTCGGGCTTCTGCGCCCAGTGTCGGTGCACCTAGATCAAGAAAGTAAGGCGGAGTATCACTGAAGATGATCTTCACTGAGATTAGTGTCGGTGATGCCGAATTTGATGGCAAACAACCGCTATGCAGCGACCCGACGCCGGTGCGCCATCGCGCCTAAGCTCGCCAAAGCTAGTAGACAAACCGATGTAGGCTCAGGCATCGACGGCGGCAATATCGTCGGGTCGTACTGCGCCGCATCAATTCAGCATCTTCAGATAGAATTGCGATAGTCATTACTGTCAGCTTCGTCGGAAAGCTTCGTATGCCTAGGAATCACAGATTGAAAGGGTCAAAAATGCGAATAATGTTGAGCATCATGTTCTTGTCTACGATGATGGCATTAAGTGGTTGTGCAACCAAGCGATATGGCAGAGTCTATGTCGCAACTGATCTGTCATCGATGAGTATGACGGCTCTATATCAAGAGCGTGCTCGAGTACAGGCTTTTATTGACGAGGTGGAGAATACCGGGTTCGATCACCGCGACGTTTTCGCCATCGTCGGTGATCTTGGGATCGGCAACCTGATGGAGAGATCATCTGCCCTTGAGAACGGGAAGAAGAAGCTTGCGGCGATAGACACAGAGATACGGCGCCGGAGCTCTTCGGCCTCCAACTAGCGTTAGCCAGACTCCGTGGCTACCCCCCTGCGCCTGCTGCACAAGGCTAATCGCTAACATAGACACTCGCGTCACGCACTGGGCAAGAGTGGCAGAGTGTGGCGGCGTTTGTTGCCGCGATGCCGGAACGGCTAGCCATTGGAAGCATGTGAGTACAAGATATGGCTAATTGGGTTTTATGCATTAACGTAAGTCAGTCAGCTCGCAACCCGACGCCGGCAAGCCAATACACCTAAGCCCGCCAAAGTCAGCAGGCAAACCGATGTACGCAATCCATTTTCCCCTTTCGAGCCAAGCCTATCATCGCCCTATTGCACGGATCTGGGCGGCACGCTGTTCTAGCGGCACGGCCAGGTTGATTCGGTTCGTGGCCCTGTACAGTTCTGCCAGATTGTTCAGGTCTATTGCGACATCAGGATGGTCCGGACCAAGTGATTTTTCGTCGATAGCCAGCGCCCGCTTGCAAAGCGGCTCAGCCTTGGCGTAGTTGCCTAGAGTTTTGTACAGCAATGCCAGATTGTTCAGGCCGGTGGCCACATCGGGATGTTGCCACCCTACATTCTCTACGGCTACGTCAATCGCTTCCTTGGCAACTACAACAGCACGAGCGCATTCTCCCTGTCGAGATAGGTCATTAGCCTCTTGATTTAGAATATCCCATTCAATCCCTGCCCCGTCTGCATATACGGGCGTTGTCCCAAGGAACAAGAGCAGTAGAGATGCAATGAACATGTTGCGGTTATTGACCATCTGATCGCGATTCCTGCCGAGGGTTAGCGAGTCCAGGTCCTTGCGACGATCAAGGGCTCTTTACACAGCGAAACCCAGTGTAGAGGTTGAGATCTTCTTGAGGCGCGCCCTGTCGATCTGCACTGCGGATGTGCAGCGCGACGTTGGCCCAGGATCCACCGCGACGGGCCCGCAGCTTGTTCTCCTGGTCGCCCTGCTTGGAATACGAAACCTGGAAACCGGCGCACCATTCCCAGGCATTGCCGGCCATGTCGTGGACTCCAAATGGACTGGCTGATTTGCGGAATGAGCCGACGCGGGAGGTCAACGGAAACCGTGCCTCCTGATCACCTTCGTACCATTCCTTCCAGTCCTCGGCGTTCTGTATCTCTTTGCCAGCGTGCAGCGAGGAGTTGTTCGAAAGGGTGCGGTCCCAGGCGTTCCCCCAGGGGAATGCCCGGCTCGGTTTTCCATTCGCCGGCGCGGCACCGCGAGCGGCATATTCCCACTCGGCTTCGGAGGGGAGACGTGTGCCAGCCCAGGCACAATATGCCATGGCATCATCCCAGTTTACCTCGACCACGGGATGTTTCGCTTTTCCAGCCGGGTAGTCCATCCCTTTCCAATGAGGGGGCGGCCGGTGACCGCTGGCTGCGATGAATGCCTTGTACTGCTGGTTCGTCACTTCGTACTTGTAGATGTAATAGGCAGGGAGGGTTTCCAAGTGACGTGGCTGCTCGTCCTGGGTGTACGTTTTCCAGTCCTCCGGTAGCCCGGTATCAAGGAACTGCTTGTCCACGTCCTCCGTCGTCGATCCCATCAGGAAACTGCCGCCGGGGATCAGGATCATCTCCGCTGCGTCTTTCACGTTCTTCGTCGCAGGATTAGGATTGGGCGAGATTTGCGCAGCATCTGTTCTTGCTTTTGCTGTCCAGGAAACAAACACCAAGGCTGCAGCAGCTATGACGCTTTTTTCGTAAAAGTTCGTTTTGCCTGCCATTAATAGTTTCTTCCGTTTGTCTCGATCAAACCGTATAAAATGCGCTGTTAGCTTACACGCGGAGGACGAATAATGCCATCTAGAAACAAGGATTTCTAAACCTCTGTAGCTCCGTCGCCTCGGCGTCGGCCTCACAAGACGCCCGAAGGGCTTTGGGCCGATGACGAGACGATGGTGCGAAAGCGATAAGCCCTGCTGCTTCAGAACCAAGGTCGAGGCTGATTAACACAATGAGTCAGTCAGATCGCAACCCGACGCCGACATGCCATTGCACCTAAGCCCGCCAAAGTCAGCAGGCAAACCGATGTGGGCTCAGGTACTGCTGCAGTAGCTATGTTGCCGAAGTTCTGTTGAACCGCAATCAGATCTGCACCGGTGACTAGGCAGTCGTCGTTGGCATCACCGAGTCCTAGGCCGTCACAGTTCGGATCGGACGGATAGATCGTGCCGAAGTTCTGTTGCACCGCGATTAGATCGCCGCCGGTGACCTGTTCGTCGTTATTGGTGTCACCGAGCAGAGCCGTCGGCTCGGGCACGACCAAGATATGGCCATTGGTCAGTAAACTACTGGCATCCCACAAGCCGGTCAGAAGTTCAGGAAGCACAATGTCATCAAAACTTCCTTGAATCACCCCATCAGGCGCTAGGTTCAACAAGTTGAATGTGTCACCAACCTGAGGGATGAAGCTATCAATGAACTCCACTTCCAGGTCCCCGGCCAGGGTCAGATCGCCTGCAAGCAACAGGCGGTCATAGTCGGTCGGTGCTGTCCCTGCAATCTCGATTTTGAATACCGCATCCGAATTGACCACTACATCCGCAAGTGAAAGCGTTCCCGGTGTGCCACCGATATCGATCGCACCACCAAGCGTAACTCCCATCACAGTACCT
>CAUZOD010000284.1:0-4185 GCA_963581115.1 Phycisphaerae bacterium
GCAGCAGCACTTCGGTGTGACGCTGGCAACGAACCCCGTTACCGCACCCGTACCCGAGCCGGCAAGCTGGATGTTGCTGCCCGCTCTCTGGATCCTTCGATCTTGCCGTGTGCGGGGAACCATGCGGTGAACAACGCCGATTTGTCTTGCCAAAGCGAGTGTGCCACCCGGCGATCCGTCACCAAGGTATTCTTCTTGGCACCGTGAGAACGATCGGCATGTGGTTCGTCAGGCTTGCTCCTCTGCTGCTAGTGGTATCCGTGGCCATAGTTTTATTGCGTCACCCGGTGACGCCGCCACCAACAACCACTGCCGCTGCACTACCGGGGCCAGCCGCCCCAGAGGTGGCTGGTTACGTTGGCGAAGCCATTTGTGCGCGATGCCATGAAACCGAGCAACAACTATGGAGCGGTTCCCACCATGCATTGGCAATGCAGCCAGCCAATGCACAGACGGTCCTCGGCGATTTTGACGATGCTCAGGTCACTTCTGGAGAGGTGGAATCGCGATTCTTTACCCGTGATGACCGTTATTTCGTTCACACCCTGGGTCCCGATGGTCGCTACAGCGACTTTGAGATCAGTTACTGCTTCGGGATTGAGCCACTGCAGCAGTATCTGGTGGCGTTTCCCGGAGGACGGCTCCAGGCGCTGAATTTATGTTGGGACACGCGGTCCCAGGAAATGGGAGGTCAGCGGTGGTTCGATCTTTACGCCGATGAGCAGGTGGCCGTGGACGATCCATTGCACTGGACGAGTCGGAATCAGAACTGGAACTTCATGTGCGCCGAGTGTCATTCGACAGATCTGCAGAAGAATTATGATGTGGAATCGGATACCTATCAGACCACTTGGTCCCGGATCAACGTATCTTGCGAGGCCTGTCATGGCCCCGGTTCCGATCACGTGCGATGGGCAGAGGCGGTGGACGCCGGCGGCCCCCTCGCCCTCGATGCGGACATGGGGCTAAGCGTCCGTCTGAAAGTGCGTGACGGCGGGTATTGGACGATTGACGATCGGACGGGCAAACCCGTTCGCAGCACTCCCTTGGCCACCCAGGCCGAGATCGAAACCTGTGCGCGGTGCCATTCGCGCCGGGTGCCCATCGCGGCGTCGTACGTCCACGGGCAGCCATTGGCGGACTCGCATCGCGTGGCGCTGCTCGACGAAGGTCTTTACCATGGTGATGGGCAGATCCTCGACGAGGTGTACGTATACGGTTCCTTTCTTCAGAGCACCATGTACCACGCCGGCGTTCGTTGCAGCGATTGTCATCAACCGCATAGCGCAAAGCTACGGGCTCCTGCTGGGCAGGTGTGTTTTCGCTGCCACCTGCCCGATCGTTATGATACGCCAGCGCATCATTTCCACCAGATTGGTAGCGAGGGATCTAGCTGTATTGCCTGTCACATGCCCTCTCGCCTGTACATGGTGATTGACGATCGCCACGACCACAGTTTCCGAGTGCCACGGCCTGACCTTGCTTTGCGCTATGGTACGCCCGATGCTTGCGTTAGGTGTCACGACGACATGGAACCGAAGAAGTTGGTGGAGGTATTCGAGCGACAATACGGATCCCGATTGCAATCACACGAACATTTCGTTGAAGCAATCGATGCCGGTCGTCGGGGTCGTCCGGGAGCTGAACAGGCTCTGTGCGCATTGCTTAGCGACGGGTCACAGCCGGCGGTCGTCCGGGCTACGGGCGCTCGGCTGCTGCATCGCTATGCATCAGTGCAGTCTTCGAAAACGTTGCAGGCTCACTTGGTCGATGCCTCGCCCCTAGTGCGAGCCGAGGCCGTCAGCGGTTTAAGCATGCTGCCGGTGAAACTGCGGGTGGCACAGCTTATTCCCATGCTTGAGGAACCGGTTCGGGTGGTGCGGCTGGAGGCGCAGCGACTATTGGCGAGGATACCGCCCGCTCAACTCGACCCGCAGCAGCAGGCGATACAGAGCAAGGCCATGGCGGCATACGTGAACTCGCAGATGGTCAATGCCGAACGGCCCGGGGCACATCTGGCACTGGGATTGATGTACCAGTCCCGTGGTCAGCCGGACCTTGCAGAGGCCGAATACCTGAAGGCCATTCGGCTGGACGATCGCACAATAGAGGCACGAATCAATCTGGCGGACTTGTACCGCACGCTGGGGCGGGAACCCGATGTCGAGCAGGTTTTGCGCAAGGCCATTGCGGTCGATCCTCATCGCGCCGATGCGCACCACGCCCTGGGGTTGGCACTGATTCGTCAGAAGCGCATCGAACAGGCGATTGAATCACTGGCCACAGCCTATCGGCTTGATTCTGAGCCGCCACGTTATGGCTATGCCTACGCACTGGCGCTGCAAGGAACCGGCCGAGTCGAGCTGGCAATAGACGTGCTGCGCGCCGTGGACCAGAACCACCCCTATCACCGCGAGGTGCTGCTGGCGCTGGTCACCTTCAGTCGCGACGAAGGCCGGTTGGATGAAGCGATTGGGTATGCAAACCGATTTCTTGAGATCGAACCTGATCGGCCGGACATCATGCGGTTGCTGCACGAGCTGAAAGCGGCGGTGAAAGAATCATCCGATTGAACTGGCCAGGCGCTTTGAGGGTGGGGCTTGCTATCATCTCTGGGGCGACTTGTCTGTCTTGACCGTTTTCTTGATGGCACGCAACTTCCCTGAGTATCGATTGGATCGCATGGCGTCGGCGCCTGGACCGAACCGGGAATTTGGGAGTGTTCGTCGTGGGCACTGAAACAGGCCCGATTTTCCAGGCGCTTGATCAGACGGCCCGCTATCCATATCGGCCGTCGGAATACCTACGTCGTTTTATCTGGGTGCTCGTCCAGTTGCTTCTGATTCGGCCCAGTCCAGCCCGGGCTTACGGATGGCGTCGCTTCTGGTTGCGGTGTTTTGGGGCTAAGCTGGCTCGTACGAGCCGGACCCGTTCCAGCACCAGGATTCTTCATCCGTGGCTTCTGAGTCTTGGGGCGCACAGCATTCTCGGTGAGCGTGTGCGCGCATACAATCTTGGCCCTATCAGCGTGGGCGATCATTCGGTGGTGTCACAGGACGCATCACTGTGCGCAGGTACGCACGACCACACGCGGGCTGATTTGCCATTGCAGCGCCCTCCGATTCACATTGGCAGCGGCGTCTGGGTGTGCGCCGAAGCCTTTATCGGCCCCGGCGTGACGATTGGCAATAACAGCGTTGTGGGAGCACGGGCAGTGGTAGCAGGGGATGTGCCTGCTGCGGTGGTGGTAGCGGGTAATCCCGCGAAGGTAGTCAAAACCAGATCGATCGAGTGAATGGGTACAATCCCACCATGATCGCGGTGACTGGAGCCAACGGTTTTATTGGGACGAATCTACTTACGGCGCTTAACCGCCGTGGACGAGAAGATCTTATCGCCGTGGACCGTGCCCATCCACCCCGGTATTTACGGGACGTGGTTGTATCTGAGTGGGTAGATGCGAACGAATTTTGTGACTGGCTTTCTCAGCGGGGCACCACCTTGGAGGCGGTCTATCATCTTGGTGCATTCAGTTCCACGTCGGTGACAGATCGTGATGCGGTATGGGCCAACAATGTGGGGTATACACAAATGCTTTGGCGGTGGTGTGCCCAGGCAGCAGTGCCGCTGGTCTATGCCTCCAGCGCTGGAACCTATGGAGACGGCGCCCTGGGATTTGACGACGAAATGGATCCAGCGGTGTTCCAACCCCTGAGCCTGTACGCCGAATCCAAGCAGTCGTTTGATCTATGGGCGCTGGGCCAGGATCAGGCACCGCCTCGCTGGGTGGGGATCAAGTACTTCAACGTGTACGGACCATACGAGCAACACAAGGGACCACAGGCATCAATGGCCTACCATTGGTTCAACCAGGTTCGCAAGACAGGTGTGGCCCGGCTGTTCCATTCGCACCGCGCATCGGTTGCCGATGGGCAGCAGCAGCGTGATTTTGTCTATGTTGAAGATGCGGTTGATGCGACCATTCACCTGATGCATGGTGCTGGTGTGGCCAATGGCTTGTACAACGTTGGCACAGGTCGGGCTAGCAGCTTTGCCGATCTGGCTCGGGCGGTGTTCGCCGCATTGGGACGGGAACCACGGCTGGAATATTTTGATATGCCTGAGTCGCTACGGGTGCAATACCAGTACTTTACGGAGGCAACCGCGACAAAGCTTCGCCGATCA
>CAUZOD010000285.1:0-4181 GCA_963581115.1 Phycisphaerae bacterium
ACGATACGGAAGGTATTGCGAGCACCCACGATTTGTACAACCGTACTTCTCATGGCGATTACGGGCTGAAAACCATCCGCGGCAGTACCGCGAACGAAATATCGTTCGCGGCCACCGTTGAAGCAGGTCTGACGTACAACATTTCGGCCTATGTACATGCCGGTGCTGGTGGCGATCTTGACGATGCCAAGGTCCAGATCATGACCGATTCCGGGAACCTCATTGCAGAACGCTTGGGCAGCCAGATCACCGAACCGAGCGGCTGGCTTGATCCGTGGAGGGCGATCACCTTTAATTTCGTGGTGACTCCGGGCCAGGAGGACATCCGGATCGTACTCACTGATGATGCGGCCGACCCTGGCGATGTGTTTTATTGGGATTTCGTGCAGATGGAAGACGGCTTTGTGGCCGCCGGCCCAGTGGTGACCGATGGTATCTGGGCCGTGGATGCGTCTGGCAACTGGAGCGACGGTGCCAACTGGACCCACTCCCGGGCACCAGGCGGTGCGGGTGCCACCATCTTTTTTGGACACGCTATTACCGCGTCTCGCACGGTATTTCTGGATGCGGACGTTACGATCAGTGCCATTGCGTTTGATAGCTCTTACGCCTACACCATTTTTGATAATGTCGGATTCAGACGGTTGACGTTGCAGTCTGACACTGGCTCCGTGCCGGTGGATGTCTACGATGGGCAGCAGCAGATCAATGCCCGAGTGTCGGCGGACAGCAACCTCAACGTCAACGTGCTTGCCGGTTCACTGTCGTTCAGTGATGTGTCGTCGCTCGAATTGAACGCACATACACTGACCAAGAGCGGAATGGGCGCCCTGCACTTGGGCGATATCACCGGTGGGGGGAATGTCATCATTCAACAGGGGCAACTGTTTTTCGACGGGATGCATTCAGATGGTGGATGGTACGGTGTGCAGGCGGGCGCAGTGTTGGTAGCCGAGGGCCTGATCATCGCAGATGTATTTAATTCTGGGCTGATGACAGTCGGGCCGGCCGGCGCCGGGGGCAGTCTGATCATTGCCGGTGACTATACAACCAACGGTGGCCTGCTGCAGTTGGAACTGGGTGGTAATATCCCGGGAACGTTCGATAGCCTGACGGTCGGAGGCGATTTGGTTGCGGATGGATCAATGAGGATTTTGCTGGTCAACGGTTTTACACCGCAGGCCGGTGATCGATTTGAATTGTTGTCCTTTGCCGCGTCTTCAGGTTCATTTGGGACACTGGATTTGCCCGATCTGGACGCCACGCTGTCTTGGAACGCCAGTGACTTGTTGGTCACGGGTATGTTGGAGGTGATCGCCGCATCGCTATGGGGTGATGCAAACAACGACGGTCTGGTCAGCGGGGCCGACCTGATTGCAGTACAGCAGAATTTCGGATCCACCGGGGAGGCGAACGGGCTGATGATCGGGGATGCCAACGGTGACGGCCTAGTGACTGGGGCCGACCTGATTGCCGTACAGCAGAATTTCGCCCAAGTTGCCGCGGGTATCGCCGTACCTGAACCAGCGACATTGGGCTTGTTGTGGGTGATGGTGGCTGCCATATTGCATCCGAGGAGGAGTTCCCGCCGCTCCATAGGTCAGAAATCCATATAGCCAATACCAACTGGTTGACCAGAAGGCACGCCGGCGCCAAGCTTAAAGATCTAGTGGATGACTCGATCCTGCCAGTAATATCTTTCTACCCGTTTTTCCTTCGGATAAGATTCCACGCCATCGGGAATGTCGGAAGCATGCAAAAATGCTATGTTCGCAGCAACCATGGCGAAAGATCCCGAAATTGTGTTCGTCGCTCGAGCCAGTGCCGCCCACCCGCGGCACGCTGCTGCAAGCATGATCGAACTGAAGGACGGCAGCCTGTTCCTCGCCTGGATGAAGGTGAACCGAAGTTCGCTGGAAGCCAACGACGAGGCGCCGTCGGATATTGTTGCAATGATCAGTCAGGACGGCGGGCGGTCTTGGTCGGACGAGCGGATGCTGATTCCCCGAGGGGAGAGCGATACCGCAGCCTATAAGCCGAGCCTGCTGCGCTTGCAGAGTGGCGACATCCTGTTTCGTTACGAGATGTACCATCACCTGATGACGAACGAGGAGTTGAATGTATCTTCCTTTGTGTGCTGGTCGAAGGACGAATGCCATTCATTCTCGGATCCGGCCCCGATTTTTCAACGGCGCAACGATCGCATGGGTTCATTTCACGATGTGATCCAGATGGCTTCCGGACGGATTGTGCTTCCGAACGAGTACTACCAGGGAGAGTTTTGCAACGATGATCACGGCATGGGCGGTTGTTACTACAGCGATGACAACGGCCGGACCTGGCAGGAGTGCCGCAACTACGTGGACCTGCCGCTGCGCGGCGCGGAGGAGCCGAAGATCGCGGAACTTCGGGACGGTCGCCTGATGATGATCATACGCACACAACTTGGTAGCGTGTTCAAGTCCATTTCAGAGGACGGTGGGGCGTCGTGGTCCAGGGGACAGACCACCGGCCTGATGGCGCCGGAGTCCTGTCCCGCAGTTATCCGTGTCTCGCAGACGGGAGACCTGATGGTTCTGTTCAACCATAGCCCGTACGATCCTGTCTTTGATCACTTTGGAATGCGAACTCCGCTCTCCCTCGCCTTGTCGAGCGATGAGGGGGAAAGCTGGCACACCATTCGGGATATCGAAACCGATCCCGCATGGGAGTTCACCAACCCTGCAGCGATTGTGACTCGTGACGGAATGCTGCTGGTTGCTTATGAGGCATCGAAATATGCAAGTCTCGAGCATCCGGGCAAGTGTGGCCGGACACAGATGCACCTGAAGCTGGCGCGGATCGAGTTGGATTGGTTATATGCATCAGGCAGAACAATGCGTTCTTGAAGACTATTGGTATGTTTACTCTGAACCAAACCGGGCCTGTTGGACCACCTACGTCATGGAGCTATAGAAATGCCCCAGATTGAAATGGTTGACACTGGCGTGATCTACCGGACCCCCAATCCGGGTTATGATTACTACTTTGCATGCCACAGTCACGCGGTTCAACTCTCAGGACAGGAGTTGCTGTGTGTGTTCCAGCGCGGCCGGGCACTATACAGCACCGATTCGGTCATGGTGCAGGCACGCTCGGTGGATGGAGGAAAGACTTGGCGCGATGAGGGTGTGATCCACAGCCCGGCTGGTGACGACTGCCCCTATTCGTATCACGGGCCTTTTCTGAGCCTCTTGCCCGATGGCTCCTTAATCATGACGGCATCGCGATGGGGCCGGTCGGACCCGGATCACCCGCTGTTCAACGAACAGACCGGAGGTATCGTGCCTCCAGAGATACTGATCTATCGATCGAGTAACGGAGGTGCCAACTGGTCGGGACCTCAGGTATTGGAAAAACTGCCGGGATGGATCCTTACACCCAGTTGTCCGATCGTACCCTTGGCCGGTGGATCCTTGTTTTTTGTGTTCGACCAGTGGCATGCGTATGAGGAGCCTGGTCCCTACCGACCTCGCACCGTGGGACTTTTCTCCTCCGACAATGGGCAAAGCTGGGGTGATCCGGTCATTTTTGCCGAGTACGACGGTTCGGGGATCGGGCACTGGCACGGCAGGGTCATTCGTCTCCGTGATGACCGCCTGTTCACCCTGTTCTGGACTGCGGAGATGGGAACTGGTGGCGCACAACCACTGCACTACTGCATCGGTAGCCCGGATGGCCGACGGTGGTCGAAGCCCGAACCAACCAACATTCCCGGACAGACTAATTGGGTTGCCGACCTTGGTGACGGCCGGATGGCTGTGATCTACACCGTGCGGGAGACGGATCCGCCCGGATTTTTTGCGGCGTGTTCCGAAGACGGCGGCAGGCACTGGGATCTCGATCACCAGGTACAAGTCTGGGACGCCACGGGCCGCGACAAGATTGGGGTCGATGCTTCTGATTCGTATCCAAGGTCACATGACACGATCTCGTACGGAGCACCCACGTCACTCGTGCTGGAGGACGGGAATATCTTTACCACGTTCTGGTGCACTGAAGTATCGGTGACTCAAATACGCTATGCCCGTTTGCGCGTCAGTTAGCGGTGAGAGCCTTTGTTGCAGCCATGGGCGGTACGACTGGATTTGGTGAGTGAGGCTTGTTTTGGACCTGAGTGATGAATCTCTTGACACCATAAT
>CAUZOD010000286.1:0-4172 GCA_963581115.1 Phycisphaerae bacterium
TACAGCCGAGGTGAACACAGGGAAACGCGTACAAAAATTTGTCCCGGTAGCCACAAACTAAGCTATCTATGAGAATGATGAGTGGTCAGCGGAACGGTGTAATCTCCGTTCATCGGTGGCGTGAGCGCGGCAGCAATAACGTCGATTGCAAATCGAATCGGTACGAGTAGGAGGTGTAGTTATGGCATATCGGTTATTGGGTAAGGACTTCACACCGCCAGATGTGCGCGGCAAGGTCACAGGACGGGCAAAATATGCGGAGGATTTCCGTGCTGAGGGCATGCTCTTCTGCAAACTGCTGACAAGTCCCATGCCACATGCCAGAGTACGCAGCGTCGATACAACGGCTGCCCTAGCGCTGGACGGTGTGTTTGCCGTTCTGACGGCAGATGATATCCCATCTGCGCAGACACCCCCCGCCCCTCAGACCCCGATACTGACCAATGAACCTTGCTATGTAGGTGAACCAATTCTTGCCGTCGCCGCAGTGGACGAAACAACGGCCCAAAACGCTATAGATCTTATCGATATTGATCTCGAGCCACTGCCATTTACCGTGGACCCACTGGAGAGCCTATATCCTGGCGGCCCAAATGCCCGCAGCGACGGGAATGTGGCGGGACGAAGAATCGAAACACAAACAGTCAAGTGGACGGCCAGAGATTTTGCGGCCGTCGAGGAAGGCCAACTGCCTGCGGGAGAACCAATTGTTGAATGGGCATACGGCGATGTAGAAACCGGATTCGAGGAAGCCGCTGTCGTTGTGGATGAAAGCTTTGTGACCGCAGGCCTTTCACATCATTGCATGGAGCCCAGGAGCTGCATGGCCTACTGGGAAAATGGGAAGTGCTTCTTGCACGGCTCCTCCCAGAGCCAGACTGCAATGATCCCAGGACTGATGCGTCTGCTTGGCGTTGAACAAGAAAACCTAGTGTATATCGCTGAAACCTGTGGAGGTGGATTTGGGTCTAAGGGCGGCCCCTACCCAATCATGGCGATCCCCGCACTTCTGAGCCGACAGACAGGTCGCCCTGTCATGCTACGAATCACCCGGGCAGAGGAATATGGTCTCGGAACGGCGCGTCCAGGTTTCCAAGGTCGAATCAAAATGGGGTTCCGAGCAGATGGCCGCCTCACTGCTGTAGATCTCTACATTGTTAATGAGAACGGACCCCATACTGGGTGGACCGACAACGATTCCGCAGCCGATTCAGTCTCAATCCTCTACCAGCCTCCGGCCATGCGGTATCGTGGTATCCCCGTAGAGACCAATACACCTCCACGAGGACCACAACGCGGGCCCGGACAAAACCAGATGGCAGAAGCCGTGGAGCCAATGCTCGATAAGGCTGCACGAGAGCTGGGTATAGATAAACTTTCGATTCGACGCATTAATGCTGCAGGAAATGACGCCACTATTGGTGGAAATCAAGGCCCAGTAACAAGCGCCTATCAGGAAGAAGCCCTCGCGCAAGGAGCCGAACTTTTCAACTGGGAGGAAAGAAGTGCCCGTAGCGGTCAGCGTAACGGGTCCAAAATTACTGGCATCGGTATCGGCCAAGCCTACCACTCTGCCGGACGCAACAGCTACGACGGTTTGGTTCGGATCACATCTGATGGTGTCTTACACATTCACACTGGTGCAGGAAATCTCGGCACCTATTCTCACACAGTGACCTCTCGGGTTGCCGCTGAAATTCTGAAATATGATTGGGAACACTGTGTAGTCGAAAGGGGTGACAGTCGACGGCATCTAGCCTGGGCCCCGACCCAGACGGGTAGTAACACATCATTCACCTGTACGCGCACCAGTTATGTAGCTGCCATGGACGCTCTCCAGAAGCTGAAAGAAATTGCGGCCATGGATCTGGGTGGCGCGCCCGATGATTACGATATTGTTGACGAAACGGTATTCCTAAAATCGAGCCCCTCAACTAGCCTCACGTTTGCAGTGGCCGCACAACGCGCAATCGAAATCGGAGGTAAATACTCTGGCCAAGAAGCTCCAGACGATATCCATGACGTGACACGTATGGCGGTCGAGGGCTTGGCAGGTACAGGCCTCATCGGCGTCGCCAAGGACAATCTGCGTCATGATGCTGTAGCTCCAGCTATTGCAAGCGGATTCATAGAAATAGAGCTAGACGTAGAGACAGGCAAACTTCATATTGTGGACTACGTTGCCGTAGCGGACTGCGGCACGGTACTTCACCCCCAGGGCCTAGCCACCCAAATGAAGGGGGGCTCAGTTATGGGATTCGGGATGGCGTGTACTGAACGGCATGTCTACGACCCACAAAGCGGCCTACCAGTCAACGTGGGGCTTCATCAGGTCAAACCAATGTCGTACCTCGACATACCCTCTACCATGCAATGGGGCGCTGTTGACATAGCGGATCCACAAAATCCAGTGGGTGCTAGGGGCGTTGGCGAACCCATCCAAGGATGCGCTGCAGCCGCTGTCTTGTGCGCTATTTCCGACGCACTAGGGGGATACTCTTTCAATCGCGCACCGGTTACCCCAGACATGATTGTTAACGCTGCATCAGGACGACCACAGTCTCACCGACCTCTGGAAGTTAATACCGTCTGAACGGTTTAGGCATGATGGAATCATTATGACTAAAAATGGCTTAGGGTTGATAACGCTGTCGGTAGCGCTGGCAATATCGCTGTTTGCGTTTCCTGTATTCTCACAAACCTACTCAAAGGAGTTCCTTACCGATATCCCAGCAGGTAGCAGGGGGATGGTCAGTGGACCGGAGGTTGGCGAGAGGATTCCGGACTTTGAAGCCCTAAATCAATACGGTGATCTAGTCAGTCTAGCCGATATCATGGGGCCCAACGGAGCGATGGTCGTGTTTGTTCGCTCCGCCGATTGGTGACCCTACTGCAAAACCCAGCTCGTGCAGCTGGAAACCTCTCTAGACAAGTTTATCGAGAACGGGATCGGTGTCGTGACCATCAGTTACGATACCGTCGATATTCTCAAGAGTTTTGCGGACCGTATGGGGGAGTTCAGCTATTCAACCCTGGCGGATCCAGACTCGGAAATCATTGAGGCCTTTGGTATACGCAATCCCAATCCGGAGCCTGGGAGCCGTACTGACGGCATGGCATTCCCGGGAACCTATATCGTCAACGCCGACAGGATCGTGCAAGAGAAATATTTTCACGATAGTCACAGGATCCGCGAGACGGCCGAAACAATCTTAATGAAGACCTTTGATAGCGATGGCGGCCGGCAGATCGAAGCGCGACTTCCCCAGTTCGACTTCCTAGCCTATGCTTCTCAGGACGCCTTACGACCGGGTAACACAATCACGCTCGTGACGGATATCGAGTTACCAGAACGCATGCACCTATACGCACCGGGTTCTGACTACACGGCAGCTGACTTAAGAATCGTGGAAACGGATCATGTGAAAATGCGTGATCTCACACTACCTGAACCCGAGATAATCTATCTTGAGCCCATTGATGAGAGTGTGCCGGTGTATCACGGCACACCGAAAATCCAGCGCGATATCACTCTGGCCCCGTCGTATCGTGAAGATAGAATCGCGGTGGATGTGATATTGACCTACCAAACCTGTGATGACGAAATCTGCTTCCCTCCGAATGACTTCGAATTCACCATGAATTTTGACGTGATCATGCATGACACAACGAGGGCCCCCGAAGACATCCAACACATGAGTAATTAGCGCTTTGACCAGCCCCATTGCTCTGGATATGGGAGCAACCAAGGATTCGCGGTAGTGGGCAGCGCGCGATCCCCCCTGTATATTCGGCGCACATGCAGTCAGCGCCCGTTATCAAGGATGTCGTCTTACTAGGCGGTGGACACAGCCACATTGCCGTATTGAAATCGTTCGGCATGCGGCCCGTGCCAGGTGCTCGTCTGACTTTGATCAGCCGCGACATCGAGACACCCTACTCCGGTATGTTGCCCGGTTTGATCGCGGGGCACTACACAGCTGACGAAGCACACATTGATCTATTACCTCTAACGAGATTTGCCAATGCACGATTCTTTCAGGCCGATGTGACCGGCATCGACCCAAGTGCACAAACCGTGTTGCTAAAGGGAAGACCGCCGGTCAGCTACGATCTGCTCTCCATTAACACTGGATCTACACCATCAACCCACCAGATAACCGGCGCCAAAG
>CAUZOD010000287.1:0-4116 GCA_963581115.1 Phycisphaerae bacterium
ACCACACCACTAAAAGCGTCTGAATCCATGCCAACGTTGACCAAGTTACCCCAGACTGGCGATCTGCTTGTCATTTGGAATAACGCCGATTATGACCCAGACTTCGATCACTGTGGTAAGAGAACTCCGTTGACCGTTGCCATCTCCAAAGATGAAGGACAAACCTGGGAGAACTTCAAGAACATCGAAACCGACCCTGAATGGGAATTTACCAACCCCTCCTGCCACTTCACATCCAGTGGGAAGGTCATCATTACCTATGTGGCGTCCAAGATGGACAATCCCAATCCGCCAGGTCGTTTGGGCAGGAGTATCATGCCCTTGAAGGCCGTGGTGGCCGACACGCAATGGTTTTACTCTTAGAACGCCCATCGCAACCTTCGTAGAGGTCACTGGCCATTACGCTGTATATCCCCTACCCATCCCCAAAGATCTGGCTAACCCAAACTCTGTGTAGTACTATCCGACACACCCAGTACACAAAACAGGGCGGATCTCTACCAAACAGGAGTAACTCACGATGCGCATACGATTCCAGATACTTATAGCATTCTTATCATGCGGCGCAATCATCGGCATAACAGACCACAGTGACGGACAAACCACTGATTCTTCCCTCGTATTGCATTACACGTTCGATGAGAATCTCGACCGCCAGGTCAAGGACCTCAGCACGCACGGCAACGACGGCAGGGCCACCGAGGCAACGTACCTAACAGAAGTCCTTGGCCGCAGCGGTGTGTTACGGTTTACCGGCGGCCGATCAACCATCGCCCTCGATGCAACCGAATCCCTGAAATTTAGCGGTGACATCACCGTTGAAATGTGGGTGCGCAATAATAGTCCCGATGGGCCATCGGCTGCGCTGTGGAGTTGGGGCCGAAGCTTGCATCTGCACCGAAGCATGGAGCCCATGGTTGAATACAAAAACGGCGATAGCCGTATTCGAACTCAACTCACTGATGACGGCGATATTCTGTCAGATACATGGTCGCATCTCGCATTGGTCGTGGAATATCCGCGAGTCCGCATCTATCAAAACGGTGAATTGTTGAACGACAAATACATGCCGTTCCCCGCTGTTTTTTCTGACGAGCATACACGGCTGATCGCATCGCGTTGCCTCATTGACCTGGACGAATTTCGCGTGTATCGCCGGGCGCTGTCGGAAAAAGAGATCGCAGCACATGCGCAGGATCAGGACGAGCCGATACTTCGCAGCGAAGAATTGGCAGTCGAGGCCCACTGGTATGACAAAACCGTTACGTTGCGAGCAACATGCAAAGGGGATGACTACACTGGTTACAGCGCAATCTTGTCGCTACAGGACGGTGGTCATAACGAAATCGTCCCCTCCCAGACCTCTAAATTTTCGGAGTATGCTGCAGGTTCTGGGCGCCACATTGCCACGGCAACGTTTCCTCTTGACTGCTTAGCAAATAAATCGCTTGACGCCGTTGCTCGCCTGGTCAACCCTGATGGCGAGATCTCTAGAAAAATTTATCGGCACGCAAATCTGCGCAAGCCTGATTGGGTCGATACCCCAGAAGGACTCAGTGACAAATTGTTGCCGCCGTGGACACCCGTGAAGGCCAGAACGAAATGGAACGGGACAGTCGAAATTGGTGTGTGGGGCAGAAAGCATCTATTTGGCGCGTCGCTCTTCCCAATGCAGATCGAGGCAAAGGAATCTGATCTTCTGGCCTCACCTATCACCCTCAAGGGCCGCGCTGACGGAAAAAACATCACATGGAACAGGGGCAGAACCAAACTGATTCGCTCGTCGGTGACAGCAGCTCATCTAAAACAGGTGTGCAACAACGGCGCCGCTACGCTCACGATAAAAACTGACCTCGAGTTTGATGGCTACATGATCCTCGACTGCGAGGTGAAGGCAAATCGAGATTTAACCTTTGATGAATTGGCCCTGGAGATACCGTTGCATACGCGTCATGCGACCCTTTGCTTTGGAACCGCTGTCTATCCGCAAAAGGAAAATCCCACAATTCCCATGAGCACGATGCACATCGGTTCAGTGGATAAAGACCTCGCCTTTCGGTTTAGCCCGAATATCTGGCTTGGCGATGAAGAACGGGGCCTCACCTGGCAGGCGGAGTCCAACGAATATTGGCGATGCAGCGATCCACAAAAGGCAATCGAAATTTTGCCTAGCGGTAACGTCACTACCTTCCGCGCCAACTGGATCAACATGCCGACCAAGCTTGCCAAGGGTCAGACACTGCATTACAAGTTTGCCCTGCAGGCCACACCGGTCAAGCCGATGCTGCGCGATTCGTGGGATCTTCGGCTTATTCGAAGTGGCCCGTACGTGGGCATCACGGGGGGTAATCCAGATCTGACTCTGCCTGACCGGTGGGTGAAAGTCGACCACGA
The DNA here is from genome assembly GCA_963581115.1 of Phycisphaerae bacterium. Classification (GTDB taxonomy): domain Bacteria; phylum Planctomycetota; class Phycisphaerae; order Phycisphaerales; family Phycisphaeraceae; genus CAUZOD01. The sequence continues at coordinate 2,395 of CAUZOD010000287.1, forward strand.
AAAAGTTGATCGGATTTACAGTGTTCACGTTGATGAATTGAACCTGACTGAGCCCGGGCCCGGCCGTCAATCTGCATTGGATTTTTATGCCGACATGGGTATACGGCACCTTTGGATCAGCGCCAGCGATAACTGGCCGTGGCCGTGGCCGACTGATCAATCATACGCCCGCAAGCTCCGGCGCCTGATCAACCGCACACATGCCAGTGGGATGAAGATCTATTCCTATCTGATCCATGAGCGTATGCCCACCAATGTTCCAGAATTCGATATCCATGGCCGGCATATGGGTAACTATCCATTTAAGCCCTACAACGGTGTAACCGGGTTTTGTCCCAAGAGTAAAGCCGCTCAGGATGCAATCGTCCATAATTTTGCCAAGCGTTTGGATGAGTTCGGTGACGATGGCGTTTATCTTGACGGTACCGGTGTTCATCTGAAAAACTGCCAAAATAGGACACACGGATGCGGCTACCTGGCCCGAGCAGGCGCTATTGGATCGCACGGAGCCGTGGCATTCGATCAAACCGAACGCGGCACCAGCGGCAAAGACGGGAAGGTGCTTCCGACCTATCCAGTATTCGCGGATCGTGAGATACTCAAGCGCCTGTATACCGTGGTCAAAACTCGGCGGCCCGATGGCGTGGTAGATATACACTCCTGGCAGTACAACTCTGGTGGCCTTGCCTATGGCGACATACTCTGGACCGGAGAACAGTGGTTTCATCTTCGCGGTAAGGGAACGAAATATGTCTCAGAGGAACTGACGCTGGACATGTTCCGGGCCGGATTCATGGGATACCAGATCGGTGTGGCTGCTGAGATGTTGCCGTATCGCCTGATCAGCGACAAGCAAACCAACAGCCAAGTTGCAGCCATCTCGTTACTTCACGATGTACCGGTACGTGTGCGCATGCAGGACACGGCGTACCTCGACATCATGAGCAAGCTATGGGAAGCACGCGATCAGTTCGACATCAAACACGCAGAAAAATTGTTCTACTGGAACAATCAAGATTATGTCACTGTCCATTCTGATCAGTGCCATGTGACACTTTTCAAGCACCCGAGAAACGGCGTCTGGGTGTTTGTCTCCAATCTGAGTCGAGAAACGCAATCGGCAAACGTGCATTTAAACCTAAACAAGCTCGGTCTGGCAGGGAAAAAATTCAAGGCATTTAACCTATTGACAAATCAGCTTGTCGGCATGAGTGCCAATGGCAGACTGGCGCCCAATCTCGGTTCGGAACAGTGGATATACATCTGGCTGAAGCCGGACAACCTTTGATGGCCGTGGCGGCCGACACGCAATGGTTTTGCTCGTAGAACGGTCATCGGCAACTCGCGCAGAGGTCACTGGCCATGAACCCGTATGTTATAAAGGTCGTGGACAGCTACATTGCCGCGGGTGACGACACGCCACAGGCTGATTCCAGGTTTCACACGTTCCCATCCCTGACCAGATGTTCCGACGGATCATTTGTCGGCACCACGCTGGCAGGTCGGCAGAAAACCGCTCCAGACGGCCGGACCCAGGTTTTCCGGTCGACTGACGATTGCCGAACCTGGGTGTCCATGACGTCGCCGACAATATGCGACGAAAAGACGAATGCAGGCTGGGGCTACATGATGTGCCACTTTGCAGAGACGTCTCCCGGTCACTTGCTGGCAGCGTATGCGCGGACAGATCGCTTCAACCCCGACGAGCCCCTATTCCATCCC
>CAUZOD010000288.1:0-4114 GCA_963581115.1 Phycisphaerae bacterium
ATGAGATATACCCCGGATTTGCAGCCGCCAATCAGTTCTCGCCGCCCCTCACAAGGGAGCAGCCAGCCCGTTTTCTCAGCAAGCGACCAGGTTTTAACCTGCTGGTTTGCTGTGTTGTACCTATGCGCCTGACAGCCATCAATATCCACCCAGTAGAGTACCGACTGCTCAGGTATCCACAGTGGCCCCTCCCCACAGACTGCGGCACCTGACCAAATACAAACAACATCGCCTTCAAGCACTGATGACGCTTTCATTCTGGATACTCAGTTAACACCTGCCTGCACCTTACCGGTTATGACCTGACCGGCAGGCTGAAGTTCACATCACCCCACTGCACACTTCCTGTGATGACATCGATCGCCATGAGGTCTTCGCCCACGATGACTGGACCGGCATACTCTGCACGCGCTTGTTCTAACAATCTTGCCCGATCGGTGTCGGGAGGCACGATATGAGTCAGAAGCAGGCAACCCACATCCGCCCGCGCAGCTACTTTGCCGACATCGGTACTGGCCGTGTGGTAAGCCGCCACGTTGGCCAGTCCCCGCTCAGTGCGGGTGCCGATCACCGGCATCGAGCCATGGACAAAAACCTCGTGCACCAGAACATCTGCTCCCCTGGCAGCCTCAACGAGGTTTTCGCAATACCGCGTGTCGCCGCTCAAAACCAGCTTGCGCCCGCTCGCTTCAAAAATAAAACCAAATGCCGGTTCAACCGGCTGGTGCTCGACCTTGACCACGCTGACACGGCCGCCGGCATGCTCGAGTACTACGCCTTCCGATTCAAGCTCATGGATTTCGATCTCAAACGCAGCGAGCGATGAGCGTTTTTCCCACTTGATCCTAAGTTCCCGCTCCGTCCGCCACACTGCCATCGTCGATTCGACCAACTCTTTGATACCGGGCGGTCCGTAGATGACCTGCTTGCGGTCGCGGTTCTGATGCCAGGAAGAAATGATGAACTGGTAAAGGTCTACCAGGTGGTCGGTGTGGATATGGGTCACCAGCAACGCGTCAATTATTGCGCCGTTCGCACCACACCCCAGCAACCGCTGGGTGACACCGGATCCGATGTCAACGAGCAGCTTCATGCTGCCGCACTGAACCAGGTTGGCAGGACCAAACCGGGCCGTACTGACAGATGGACAACCGGTCCCCAGCAGTGTGATTCCCAGAGTCGTGTCCATGTCCTTTCAGTCGACACCCAAAGTTGTGTTACTCATTGGCGGCACTGCATCGCCTCACTCGGGCACCAGGGTCCCGTCAGCGAGCATCTGCCGCAGTTCATGTTTAAGAACCTTGCCCATCACATTCCGGGGCAGCGCATCGACACGGACCACCGCCTTGGGATGCTTAAACCGGGCCAGCACCCCATCGAAGCACGACAACAGCGCGGCATTGTCGATGTCACAGCCTGCTTCCAGCACGATAACCGCAACAGGCACCTCACCCCACTTGCTATCGGGCATACCGATTACTGCGGCCTCGACCAGCTCCTCAATTTGATCCAGTACGTGCTCGAGTTCGGCAGGATATATATTTTCACTGCCAGAAATCACCACGTCTTTCTTCCGGTCGTTGATATACACATAGCCATCAGTGTCACAGTAACCGATGTCACCTGTCCTGAACCATCCTTCCTGCAGTGCCTCACGGGTCGCTGCCGGATCACCCCAGTACTCCGAGAGCACGTTCGGCCCCTGCAGCAGAAGTTCACCCGACCGCCCTGCAGGCACATCTCGGTCTTCCTCGTCGACGATTCGAAAGCGTGTATGCAGCGCCCCACGGCCGGTTGACCCAACGCGGCTGAAAGCATTATCAATACGGAGGTAAAGTGCAACAGGGCCGGTCTCTGTCAAGCCGTAGTTCTGGATATCCGGAACGTTGCGGTCGTGAAAAATATCGATCACCGACTTCTGAACAATGGTCGACCCTGTCGTCACTGACCGAATTGAACCCAAGTCTGTGGTCTTAAAGTCCGGATGTTCGGCCAACGCGATGATTGTGGCCGGGACCAGCACAAGCCGAGTTGGACGAAGATCGCGAATGGCTGACAGCACCATGGCCGGTTCAAAGCGTCGCTGTAACGTAACGGTTGCACCGACATAAAGGGCAGGTGTGGTCTGTATGTTCAGCCCACCCACATGAAACATCGGCAACACAGTGAGAATGTGATCCGAGACATCCAGATCATGCATGTGGACACTGTTCAAGGCATTGAACAATACGGCTTCCTGCGTCAGTACCGCACCTTTAGGCTGGCCTGTCGTACCGGAGGTATAGACCAGCAGCAGGGGTGTTGTGAGATCGATATGCGGATTGCGGTCTACCCGACCCTCCGTACCGCCTGTGACCGCAGCGATATCAGCGTGATCGCAGATTTTGCAGCCGGGCACCATTTCTGATAACTGATGCCCAATCGTCACGTGATCATCATCGCAGACCAGCATCCTGGCCGCGGCATTTTCCAGAATATAGGCCTGCTCCGGACGCGTCAGTCGCCAGTTGAGCGGCAACAGCAAGGCCCCCAGCCGCGCACAGGCAAAGAAAAGTACCAGCAGTTCGGGAGAATTGAAGCCCAGGTAGGCAATGCGGTCGCCCCGACCAATGTCATAGGCCGCTTTGAGAACAGCCGCCGTCGTCTTGATCTGCAACAGCAGCTGGCGATAGGTGATCTCTCGCCCCTCGAATCGAACAGCAATTTTTTCAGGAGCAAAGTCAGCGTGTGTTTCGATCCACTGACAGACATCCTGACTCATGATTCATCCGTCTCACCAACCTCGTAAAGCGTGTCCCGACCCAGTTTGTCGAGGCATAGTTCGGCCGTCCAGGGCAGCATCAGCGACCCACAGCGGGAATCCCGGTAGATGCGTTCCAGCGGCAACTCCTTGAGCATGGATTGGCCGCCACAGGTACGAATTGCAAGTTGAGCCAGTTCATTGGAATTTTCCATAACGGTATACTGAGCGACGTAAGCCCGCATCACCTGGTCCTTGGTCGGATTTCGACGCGCTTCGCTCATCACCTGAAACCAGACCGATTTGGTCTGCTCCAGCATGACCCGCATCTGTGCGACCGCCAAACGCTTGGTCGGATACATCCTCCGCTTTGTCGGTGGCATCCCCGGCACCTCGCCACGCAGGTACCGAACTGTAAAGTCATAAGCCGCCTGCGCCAAGCCAAGGTAAGCAGGCGTCAGGGTTAGAAACATGTGTGGCCACTGACTTGCTGCCTGATAGTAAATCCCACGTGGCATCAGTTCGGATCCGTCAGGTACAAACACGTCCTCGAACAGCAGTGTGCGGCTCACCGTACCTCTCATACCCATCGGATCCCAGTCACCAGTGACGCGAACCCCGCCGGCCGCCGCAGGAATGGCCAGATAAAGCGTATTTCGCCGACTCGGGCGATCATCCTCGTGAAGCAGTTCGGTACACAATGCACCGTAATAATCCGCACTGCCTGCAAGTGAGGCAAAGATTTTCTTACCGTTTACCTGCCAGCCCCCCTCAACTCTACGAGCCGTGGTGCCAAACGCAACGGCGCCCGATGCCGCTGCACCACCTTCAGAAAAAGGCTGCGCATAGATTGCGCCATCATCCAGAATTCGCCGATAGTGAATCGAGCGATTCTGGTGGTGCTGCGCCCGAACCACATCATCCATATCAAGATCGTCTGTCAGTGCACCTGACCACAAGCAGGAACTCACGTGCATGTTCCAGGTCAGCGCAGTGGCACCGCAGTAGCGCCCAATCTCCGCTGCCGCCAGGGCATAACACCGCAGCGGTGCCTCATGTCCGCCATCGCTTTTAGGTATACATATCCCGAGCAGTCCAGCCTCGTGCATATCCCGATAGTTTTCGGTCGGAAATGACGCCTCCCGGTCGTAACCGGCCGCGCGCTCGGCAAAACGAGATTGGCCAAGTTCTCTTGCCACGGTCGAAAGCTCACGCTCCTGGGAGGTAAGTCCCCAGGCATCCGCTTCAAACATTGGCGCATCAGGGTGGCAATCTGCCGGACGAGTCGCCATACCTATAACTCCAAGTTTTGCTGGTGCCGTTGAACAAATTCGACAACAACTCTGTTGAAACCTTCTGCATTTTCTATGGGTG
>CAUZOD010000289.1:0-4106 GCA_963581115.1 Phycisphaerae bacterium
CAGCCAACGGCGGATCACCTCGGCTGTGCGTTGGTAGGCAGTAACGTCCAGACCAAATGGGTCGGCGATATCACCGGATTCGTCCAGTTGCAATGTCTTCGATCTCGCTGATGGCACCATGTTAACAACGGCCTCGCGCTGGGAACCAGTCATGGTGTAAATCACGTCGGCCTGGTGAATGATTTCGGGGGTTAGAAACTTGGACCGATGTCCCGCAATGTCAATACCTTCGCGGGATAGTGCCTCGACCGCTTCAGAAGTGGGCGGCTGGCCATCTGCGGCCATGGTGCCGGCCGACTCGATGCGGAAGCCAACCGACTCAAGATCATCTTCCGCTACTCCATGCTGCATCGCCAATAGTTGGGTGGCCAGACCCTGGGCCATTGGAGACCGACAGGTATTGCCGCTGCACAGCAGTAGAATCGTCCATTGCGTCATTCGTTGAATCAGCCGCTCATCATAGACACCTGGGCGCTCCACCTGCACCCGTAGGGGCCTCGTGGCATTCATGATTCGTACAACTGTTGACGGCTGGGCATATCGCGTAACCCCACCATCAAGGATGTAATCGACCAGCCCATCGAGTTGTTGAGCGGCATGTTCTGCATCGCGAGGAAGATCCTCCCCCGGCAGATGCGCTGCCCCGGCAAGGACCGGGCCCGGAACAGCCGCAAGAATCTCTTGTGTCAGCGGTTGCTCGGGACAACGCAACGATACCGTGTGGCCTGCATAGATCCTCGATCGTACCGCCGGTGATAGATTGCATTGGGCCAAGCACCGATCGATGGCCGGGTCCGGTACGTCAATCAGCAGGGTTACCGGACCCGACAGCGCCTTGAGAACAAAGTGCCTCATAGCCGGTGCCAGTTCGATGTAGCGATTGGCACTGATCGGATCGGACAGATGGACCGTGAACGTGCTTGCCTGATGGCCACCGCGCAGCCGGCATAGCCTCTGGAAACCGGAATCACTGGTCGCACACGCTGCGACCCCATAGACGGTTTCAGTGGGAAATACGACCAATCCACCTTCGGCGAGCACCGCAGTGGCATCTCGCACGGCAGCCTGAGCTTGATCCACATTGCCGTATTCGACCGTGGCGACCCGCATCTGATCATTATAGATTAGTCAACCGCTACCGATTGCCTTCGCCACAACTGACACGCGTGCAGCAGGTCTCCCGGCGTCGGATTGGTATCTGTGACCTTAACTCGCCACACCACCCGAGGTCGGGACACCGGACACACGGCATTAGGTCATCCTGCCCGGTGCCAGCAGAGTAGCCAGCAGCGCCTTCTGGCTGTGAAGGCGATTCTCCGCTTCGGCAAACACCCGGCTGCGTGGCCCCTCTATCACCGCATCGGTAATCTCACAGCCGCGGTACGCCGGCAGACAGTGCATGACGATTGCGTGTGGCGTCGCATGAGTTAGAAGTTGCTCGTTGATCTGGTAAGGGGTAAAGACAGCTTGGCGATGTTGCTTCTGCTCTTCCTGACCCATGGAAACCCATGTATCGGTGTAGACCACGTCTGCACCGTGCACTGCTTGGAAAGCGTCATCAGTCTGCCGAAGGTCCATCCCAGGTGCGTGGGAGGCGATGTAATCGAGCTGATCCCGATCCAACTCGTATCCATGGGGACAGGCTAGATGCAAAGTGACACCCAACTTGCCACAGATCACGGCGAGGCTCAAGGCCACGTTGTTGCCATCGCCAACCCATGCAATGGTTCTACCCCGTAGGTCACGCCCGAACTCATCCATCAGGGTCATCATGTCAGCCAAAGCCTGACAGGGGTGGGTGTCATCGCTAAGCATATTGATGACCGGAACCGAAGCGTATTCAGCCAGTTCGATCAGATCGCTGTGCGCAAAAACTCGGGCCGCAATCGCGTCAACGTAACCGGACAGGACTCGTGCAATATCGGCGACGCTCTCTCGCTTGCCCATTCCAATCTGCCCATCGGCCAGAACGATCGCACGGCCACCTAATTCCAACATCGCTTGCTCGAAGCTGACTCGGGTGCGAAGGCTTGGCTTCTCAAAAATCATGGCCAGCGTCTTTCCAGCAAGGACCGGCTTGTTCCCCGTACTTCTGGCCTGGCGTAACGCGAATGCAACTTCGAACAGGTCTTTGATTTCAGCCGTAGTGGCATCGGCGATACAGATAAACCGCTTCATGGAACGATCTCCGTGCCAATGCCCTGGTCCGTATATATCTCCAGCAACAATGCGTGAGGGATACGCCCGTCAATCACGTGCACTTTGGCCACTCCGGCTTCCAATGCGATAAAGCCCGCCTCAGTTTTTGGCAACATCCCAGCATTGATCACGCCTTCACTTATCAGGCGTTCAATGTCAGTCCGAGTTAGGTGTGAAGCCAGATCCCCGACATTCTTTGATGTCCGAATCCCATGGGTATCCGAGATCAGCACCAACTTATCTGCTGCAACCGCGGCAGCGACGTGACCGGCAACACTGTCGGCATTAATATTCAATTTGCCGCCAGAGTGATCCCGCCCAATCGGAGCCACAACGGGGATTACACTAGAATGAATCAGCGCATGCAGCAGATCTGCATTGACCCAGTCAGTCTGACCCACGAGTCCTATGTCAATCCGACGACTCGAGTCGGCTTTGAGCATCAGGCGCTTGGCGAATACCGCACAGCTACCCAGACTATGCAGGCCCATAGCCTTATGACCAGCTCGCTCGATCAAATCACAAATCTCGGCGTTGATCCTCCCGACCAGCACGTGCTCAGCGATGGCCAGCGTACGATCATCGGTGTACCGGTGCCCCTGTACGAACTGAGCCTCGAGACCAGCCTCTGCCATGGCCTCATTGATTGCCTTGCCCCCACCATGCACGACGATCGGTTTCATCCCCACCGCTGACATGAAGCAGATATCGTTGACCACCGCGCCCAGGCGATTGGGCTCATCCATGATTGAGCCTCCGACCTTGACCACAATTGTGCGGCCCTTGAAACGCTGAATGTAGCCTTGCGCTTCCACCAGCGATGCAGCTTTGTCGATGGCTTGTTGCACGAATCTTAATCCTGGGTCTGAATGCCTAGACAGGTGAACTGGTCATCTACAACAAGAAGAATCACCCGATCGGTTGCGCCCGGGCGGAGCCAAGGCGTTTGAGCCATGTATTGAAACACCGCAGTGTAGCAACGGCCTTTTCAGCGTTCAACAACGTCCAAGAACCCTGAGAGGTGGGGTTGAAGCCGATGATCAACCGACAATACCTCATATGGTGTTTATCGGAGAGCCAATATGAGACGTACCTTGCCATTACTGGCGATGAGTTTGGCCATGATCCTCGTCTTCTATGCTGGAGGATGTGATGCCACACAGCAGGAGATTACCTTCGATACCCGAAAACTGGGCGGAAGGGATCTCTTGCAGACCGAAGTCGGCGCCAACCCGGTCACAAACGTGATCGACCGCAGTGACTGGCCCATAATTGACTACGGCCCTACGATTGGGTGGACTCGCCACGGACCAACATACGTCAAGGATGTACCGCTGCGAGCCGATGCAATCGATGTGACCCAACTGCCTCAAGTACTGTGGCGCGTCGATGCAGCATTTCTGGGCACTCGAGCTGAAAACTGGAGCAGCCAGAATGCTGCTGATGCCGGTATTGCGCCACTACAGGTTGCTGGCGAAATAGCCGTGATGCCCCTGCGCATGATCAACCAGCCACCGTGGGAAATCATTGAAGACTAGCCCGAACATTTCATCCGATAGGCAGATAGACATAACATGCAAATGGCCAGGCAACCCCATTTCTGAAGTCACTTTGGTCTGATCGTGACAAAGGCTCCTCGAAGTTCAATTGATCTCTTCACCCGGTCGGGGATGGCGCAATAGAACCGTATCACCAGGCTTAAGACCTTTGAAAATCTCCACAAAAGATTCGCTGGCCCGCCCAAGCGTAACTAGAGTTCTCTGAATCGAATTCCGCCCGACCGGCACGTAGCAGAAGTGCTCCTCGGCTTCACTGAACACCGCCTGTACTGGAACTGCGATCGCTTCCTGAACCTGGCCAGTGACAATTTCGCCACTGCAGCGCATAGCAGGCTTGAGTCCCGGGAT
>CAUZOD010000290.1:0-4102 GCA_963581115.1 Phycisphaerae bacterium
CCGGCACCGGCCTGAGACGATCCAACAGTTGGAGCACATGGAGCAGGATCCCTATTTTACCGCCTACCAACGCCATCCCCGTTGGCTGGCACTGGCCCAGATGCTGCTCGATGAACCTGTAGAGATAGAGAGTCCTAAGTGGTTCAACAAGCCACCGGGTGCGGTACACCCCACCCCACCACACCAGGACAACTACTACTTCTGCCTGGAACCGCCGAAGGTCATCACCATGTGGATCGCAATGGACAAGGTCGACGACGGGAACGGATGCCTCCGTTACGTGGTTGGCTCACACCGCGAAGGGATACGAAAACACGGAGCCTCGGACGTACTGGGTTTCTCACAGGGGGTCGTTGACTTCGGGCCCAATGACCAAGCCCGGGAAGTGGCACCGCAACTGCAATATGGCGACCTGGTCGTTCACCACGGCGAAACGATCCATCGCGCCGACCCCAATCGCTCAGAAACCCGTTCGCGCCGCGCATTTGCCATGGTCGCCCGTGGCCAGAGCTGCTGCGTCAACGAGCAACGACATGCGGCATACCTGGCCGCACGCAATGCCCAGCACCAAGCGAAGAGAATCCAATCTTGAGCACGATCCTGTTATTGGGTGATTTTGGTGTCGGACAATCCCTAGGCACCATCCGTGAAGGCTTCGAACTGTTTGGGTGGCGGACGCTGCACTTGCCAACCCGAGCCTGTATCCGCTCGCATCGCCAGCGAGATATCGATCTTTCCAAAGAAGAATCCGACCTGATCCCGAACCCAGAGCACTGGGAATTCTCCTACGAAACCGACGATGAATTCTGCGAAAATGTTCATCGCATGGTCGAGGACGAGCGGCCCGACATCCTCCTGTGGTGGTGCAGCAAGGAAGACCGCCCCGCCGGCCTGATCGAGCAGATACGGGAACGCTTTGAGTTCTGCAAGACCGTCACCCACACGCAGGATGATCCATGGAACACGTGGAGAGATCCACACTACACCAACGGATTCGAGTTCGCTGTCACTTGTTGCGAAGAAAGTGTTGCGAACTATGCCGAGCGAGGTATCCGAGCCATCACCCTCTATCCCCCGGTCTCGCCAAGCCTACACCTGCCGGCGAAGCCCAATAAGCTGGAACAATGTGATTTTTCAGTGACCATGTTCTCGCTATATGCCAAGGGTGACGACGACAACGCCGACCGTGACAGCACGGCGTTGGAGGCCGACAAGTTGACCCATCGGATCGGATTTCCAGATCAACGGATCCTGCGGCATGAACTGCTCGAGGCGGTCAGAGAATTGGGGAAGGTCAACATCTACGGCGGCATTGGATACGGCACCTTCCCCGGATATCCCCGTGCTTCCTATCGAGGGTTTCGCCTTTATCACGAACTACCTGGTGTCTACCAGGCGGCAAAGATCAATTTAAACCACCACAATTCACCACTGGCCCACGGATACCTCAATCAACGTGACACGACAATCACCGGCAGTGGCGCTTTCATGCTGACCGACCATGTCGCGGGCATCGATGAACTGTTCAACGTGGGAGCTGAAATCGACACGTGGCTTACCCTGGAGGAACTGAACGAGAAGGCTCAGTGGTGGCTTGCCCACGATCGGCAGCGCCAACAGGCCGGCAAGCTGGCTCAGCGCAAGATCTTTTCGGAGTACGGCAGCATTGCGTACGCGAGGAAACTCGCAAAGTTTGTCAATTCCTAACCCGATGCATTTCCGAAGTGACGCCTCCGGATCCTAGGTTCTGCGCCTCGGTGTGACCGGCGTCTCTTGATCCTCTCGAGGTTGTGGAAGGGCAGCTTGAAAGACAATATCGCTACATGTCACAAACATGCCCAGTGGATGAACTTCCTGTAAGCGTGTGCCTGCCACTGTAGAACTATGATCCGGACTTACCGCCGTGGCAATACCCCTGACCGCTTCCGGCTCAACTTAGGCTGCAACGAGATCAAAGCCGATCGGCATGACGCGGTACCGGCTTGAGGACCTATCGATCACGTCCACTGCCCCCACCGGGCAGACTAACTTGTTTATCGACCCCGCTTACGACCCGCTGTCCAGTCCCAATTCCCATCGATTCTGCGCGTAGTGATCCAGTGCATCCTGATCGATGGACACGCCCAGACCCGGCCCCTCGGGCAGAGGGATCTGACCATCGCATGGCTGCAGCGTCTCGTTGATCAGATCATTCTCGCGCACATCGTGGCCGAATGCGTCACCAGGAAGAACACAAACCCGGGCCGCTGCAGAGTAATGCAGCAGGTAGGCATCAAGCACACCCAGCTCTACGCCAGAACCGGCCCAGCACAACACGCCAAATTCGCCAGCCATATGGGCGTTGCCCAGGAATCGTGCCGCCGGATAGGCCAGATTCATGTAGTCGCAACAGCCATTCGAAAGTGCGACCCACGGTTGCGTGGTCGAGTGCATCACCAGCGGAACGGTCGTTTTCCGACGGAACAACTTCCACTCCGGAATATCGAAGGCAAACGGATCCTCGAAGACCACGTTTTCGTACTGCTCAATGCTGCGGGCGATACGAATCGCTTCGTTGGCGCGATAGAATCGCGTATTGGGGTCAATGACAAGGCGTGCCTTTTCGCCCGCTACCTGCTTGTAGGCACGAACGATACCCACCACGTCGTCCTCGGCAGCCGCCTTGACCTTGAGGGAGTTGTAGCCGAGGTCCAGACCGATCTGCATCTGCTGCGTGACGTGGTCCGGATCGGTGCGCCCCACCCACCAATCGGTCCGAACCGCCTCGCGATACGGACCGCCGAAAAGATCTACCAGACGCCGATCGGTGGACTTGGCGATCAGATCCTGCACGGCAACCGCCACGCCCAATGCCCCTGGCGAAGCCCCCAACTCTCTCTCGTGGTATCGGTGCGGCACCGGTGGATTCTTGTGCCCCCAAGCCAAGACCTTGTCCCATTCGGTCTGTACCGGACGGGACCAAGGAAACTCTCGCAACGACCGGCCCATCACCTGCCGGGCCGCATCCTGCACATCACTGAGGCTAGCACCTCGCGGCGTTTCTCCGTAACCGATCAGACCATCATCCGTCTGAATTTTAAGCAGCCACTTGGGGATCTTGTCGAAGATGGACGGACCGAATCCATCGCGATCCACGTATCCAGATCGGGCATGGACGATAACTTGCGTAGCCGTGATATGCTCGATGCGGGAAGTCATGTCCATGGGCGTGCTCCGAGTACCAGGGGATGACCGAAATCGGTATTGCGTGGAGGGCTCGTATCCCAAATAACAGGTCAGAGTAAGTCAGATACCAGGCCTTCCGATCGCTGACCAGTAAACACCGATATTTTTATCAAGAGCGATTCTATGATTACCTCACGACAAACGTCACATGCCTGTAGCAGCACACAAATTGACAATTGATTCGCACTCACGGCACAGCGGGCACCCACTGGCCGTCGGCCAACTGCAATCCTTTGAATTGCGTGATGGAGTCTTCAAAAGTACCGTTCCCTTTCCCCACGAGTAACGATGTACTCTGGTCCCGGTAATTCGTTGTCAAGATATCAAGATTCCCATCACGGTTGGCATCAAATACCACCACCCCGTAATTGTCCAGGCCGGTCTTGTATTCCTTACGCGGGAAAAACTCGCCATTACCTCGATTCAAGAACACCGAAGTAACGTTTCTCTGGGTCCAATGTGTGATCACAAAATCCATGTCACCGTCGTTATCGAAGTCACCAACCCCCAGGAACGCACAGAACTTTCCGCCCTCGAGAATACGGTCCGGTGCAAATGTGCCGCCGCCGTTTCCCATGAAGATTGAAACCGTGCACGTGCCGAGGTTCGCCGTCACCAGGTCCAGATTGCCGTCGTTGTTGAAATCTGCCGACCGCACGTCGGTAATTGAATGGCTACGATACCCGGGTATCTGAGTTGCCCGCAGGGCACGGGCGGATATAACGGTTCCATCGTCAAATAACCGTTCCCCTGGATTCATCACATAGTGGACCGTGTCTCCGTGCTCATTGGGAACCAGGATGTCGAGATAACCATCATTATTCAGGTCTGCGGTCTCGACGTAGTACGCGGACGGAACAGCGATGCACTCCACAGC
>CAUZOD010000291.1:0-4102 GCA_963581115.1 Phycisphaerae bacterium
CGCACCTGCTCCAGCATTGCATTGTCACCGTTGACGACAATGGTCATCCGACTGAGCTCTGGTGTTTCGGTCCGCCCGACAACCAGTGAATCGATGTTAAATCCGCGGGCAGCAAACATGCCTGCTACTTGGGCCAAGACTCCTGGCTCATTGGTCACCAGTGCGGCGATCACATGGCGCATATACGGACTTTCAGTTTGGTCATTCAGGGTCATGGGCGGACATCATACACTCGGCCAGATAGATTTCGATGAACTGGCGGCATTCTTGAAAGCTTCAGACCCTGTATTAGAGCTATAAATATCGGGCCAACACGCAGTTTAAAAGGAATTTTCACCTGATTTTCCACAGGAGGGCTTTGGGGGAACTTACTTGATCTGCGGAGATCCAAACTCAAGTCCGAAATAGGCCTTCAGATAATCTGCAATTGTCGCGTTAAAATAAATAAATATTTTTAAAATATGGTCTTATGAAATTTTACATGGGTTGCATTGTAGAATGGACCTAGATACATCCCGTGGAATTGTTATCGCCAGCGGTGCGTCAAAACGCCTTTTACAAGACAGGTCAACAGGTTTTCCACTGCTGCCAATGGCTTGATGGCCTCAGTGGGGATCTGGGGGCATGGCGGCGAGCGGCGCTTGACGGCTTTAATTCAATGAATGAACCGCATTTGGCCAAAGTTGGGAAAGATGTTTGGCCCACCGTGCTTCCACGGAAATGATGCAGGATAGTAGACAAAAAATGCCTTACCAATCATGAGGTGGGCAGGAACGATGCCCGGTCGTGCTTGGCCGCCATTGGCCTTTCGGCTGATCCAGGGATTGACATGTCGCCAATAGCGGCTGTCATGGCTGCGGGGACTGTTGTCGCCGAGGCAGAAGAATTCATCCGGGCCGAGTCTGACTTCCCGCGACCCTGTTTCCACTTCAATCGAGCCGTCAGCTTGGCGGATGCTTCCACCGCGAGGGCGGCTGCCGTTGCTGATATTGGTGGTGTAGTACAGATCGCGGTCGACGCACACGTCATGAAGGACAACCGGTGAGCCACGAACTGAGATCCTGATCAAAGGTACCGGTCGCGGTGGCCGTCGTTCTACCAGCGTGGCCATAGTTGGATTGAATACCTTGGCCGCGATGAAGCGACCATTGACCCACACACTGGCCTCTTGGTCGACGTACCACAGTTCCAAGGTTGTATTCTTTCCGGCTCGCAACGCGGGCGCCTTTTCCTCGAACAGTGTGGTGCTCTTGGCGGTCCTGCCATTGGTGGATGCGAGCCGGACGATACCCCGAGCATCGAAAGTGGCATTGAGCGATTCGATCGAGTCGGGGCTGTTGAGTCGTGCCGTTGTCGAAAGGGTCAGGTCTAACCCGGACCGTTCGGGTTGCGCCGTGACGGCAATACGCACATCTTCGATATCGGTTGCTTTGTTACCCGGTTGGATATTGTGTTGGTTGTAAGGGTACTGGAGCTGACGGCTGCGGAGGTTGCTTCGTTGAAAATCAAACTCAATGATGCCTTGGCCGTCGTGTTCGAAAGTATAGCTGCGGCGATTTTTGATCTGCCACTGATCGGCGTTTGGTGCGATGGCGACCCAGGGCACTTGCCAGCGGCTGGAGCGATCGAGGGGAATGTAGCGACTGTGGTACACCGGTTGCCAGACCGCTTGTTGCACCTTCGGCCGTTCGGTCTTTCGGGCGATACTCCAGTCACCCCCATTGGGTTTGAAGTAAATATTTCCATCAAGAATCCGGAGTTGCTCTTGGGGTAGGCCTACCAGGCGCTTGATGAAATTGGTATGTGGGTCGTGCGGGGCCTTGAAGACAACTACATCCCACCTTCGGGGGTCAGACATTGCGTAAACGTATTTCTGCACGAGGATACGATCACCGGCACGTACAGAGGACTTGGGGGGCAAAGGGATCTCGGTGCTTGTCATCGGATCGTATACGGTTGAATGTGTGGTTGAGCCTGATTGTGGGCGATCAATGGTAAAGACGTACCCGCTCTGAGGACTCTTGATGCGTAGGTGCTCACCCAGAAGAGTAGGCGCCATCGATCCGGTTGGGATGACGAAAGCCTCGACCACATAGGCCCGGAAGGCGAATGCCAGGACGAACGCAATTACAATGGATTCAATCGTCTCTTTAATGGTTTCGTCAGTCGGACGTTCCGCGGGGTGGGGTTGCTTCGATTGGTCTTTGTTCATACCTTTGCTGTTTCAGAAGTAGATCGCACCGGAGAACAGTCCACGGAATTGTAGCCTAAAAGATCGCCGCCCATAATGTCCCAATTCCTCATCAGTCTGCTAACCATCCTGGTAATTGTGCATATTTTGCCAGTCGCTTGCGCATACTTGATCTTCCTTGAGCGCAAGGTGGCGGCTTGGACTCAGGATCGGATTGGCCCCAATCGTGTCAATTTGACCTTCGGACAGGCGGATCTGCTTGAGCGTTTTGGATTGGGCCGAATTGCCAAGGCAAAGATGTTCGGGCTCGGGCAGGCGTTGGCCGACGGCATCAAGCTGCTGCTCAAGGAGGATTACAGTCCACCGCACGTGGATCGAATTCTGTTTACACTGGCCCCGGCCTTGGTAGTGATCCCTGCACTGCTGGGGTGGGCGGTGATTCCATGGGGTGGGTATCTCGAGATGCCCGCATGGACCGTGCCGAATTGGGTGCCAATGATTGGTGGGTGGTCCCAGCCAGCTGCGGTAGTTTCTGTGGCCGCAGCACCGATTTCGATCGGCGTGATCTATATTTTGGCCATCGGAAGCATCGCGGTTTACGGCGTGGTGCTAGGCGCTTACGCGTCAAATAACAAGTATGCCTTTCTTGGCGGCCTGCGCGCGACGGCTCAGATGCTCAGCTACGAGATTCCCATGGGCATCAGCGTGCTCGTGATGATCCTGTTGTATCGAACCTCTGATGCTGGTGTAATGTCAGTATTGCAGGCGACCGGCGCCGAGGGGGCGAGTTGGGGGATCTTGAGCATGCCGCTACTGGCGGTCATTTTCTTCACCTGTATTCTGGCCGAGTGTAATCGAGCGCCGTTTGACTTGGCCGAGGCCGAGCAGGAGTTGGTTGGCGGATTTCACACCGAGTACAGTTCCATGAAGTGGGCGCTTTTCTTCCTTGGGGAGTACATGCACATGGTGACCGGCGCCGCATTTTTTTCAGTCTTATTTCTGGGTGGATGGGATCTGCTGCCCTTTGTAGGTGCGCTGCCGGTTGTGGGGGGGCCGATGCTGGTGCTACTGAAATTCGGTATCTTTGCGGGCAAGGTGACTTTACTGCTGTTCATCATGATGTGGATCCGCTGGACCCTGCCGCGCCTGCGGTTCGATCAGTTGATGCGTCTGGCGTGGCGTGGACTTATCCCGATCACCATTACCGTGATGCTGCTGACCGGATTCATGGTCTTTCTGGGTATGCAACAATGGTGGTGGTATGGCATTGCCAATGTGGTGGTGGCTGTTGGGGCTGCAGCCATCGCTCCCCTGTTGCCAAACGATGGGGTCAATCGGCGAATCCGGCTCGCCGGTTCGAGGTTCAGTGGTCTTGAGGAGGCGGTCTAGCCCGGCGGCTATTGATTTTTGCCGTGATCGGTTGGCAAGGTATTTCTTGTCTTGGTTGGTCATAATATCCAAGCTTCAGGCCACTCTTGGGGTCTCAGGATGGCCAGATGGGCGTATACCGGCGAACATGTAAGCCATCACCAGGTGAACCCCGGGAATGCAAGCCACACAGGTCTGTGCTGCATCTCCGGCGTAGTTCTTCGATTGGGTGAAGGTGATATGGATAAACAAGCAACTTAAGTTGGTGTTGCATCGGTCCGTGATCAGATGAAGCTTTCAGCAAACGGATTGGGCACGGATCCAAGAGGGGGAATACACACGGGAAGAGCAGATGTTACGGGCCGGTCTGAAGACAGAGGTTTATCGCTACTTCGATGGAGTGCAGCGGTCGCCACGTGCCACTATGCCGGTGCAAGTGGCATGGATGACTGGAGGTGATTGAACTGACTTATGCCCCTGAATCGAGTTTTGGCTGACGATAAAGGTCGAGGTAGAACTCCAGCAGTTCCTTGCCTGGTGCGG
>CAUZOD010000292.1:0-4100 GCA_963581115.1 Phycisphaerae bacterium
CCAATGACGGTCTGATCGGGCTGGGCGAAGCGACGATCGAGTATGGTGATCGTTCCTTGATGGCCTATCTATCCGAGATTTTTGAGCGAGTTGTCAAGGGCCGTGACCCGCGTGACATTGATGCCATCTTGGCCGCCATGGTGAAGGCCGACTACTGGCGAAGCGGGTTCATCGCCCGCACAGCGTTCAGCGCGATCGAGCTCGCCTGTTGGGACATCAAGGCTCGCCATGAAAGTTTGCCGGTATGGCGTCTGCTTGAACCGAACCGACAACAGCCACTGCCGGTATACGCCAACGGCTGGTACCGCACCACAAGAGATCCGCAGCGCGTTGCCGAAGCCGCGGCCGCAGTGATCAAGCGAGGCTATCGGGCACTGAAAATCGACCCATTTGGAGCGGGCGACGAGTCGCTCAGTACCGACCAGGCGCAGCGTAGCCTGGCCATCGTGCGCGAAGTACGGCAGGAGGTCGGGGACGAGATCGAGATCTACATTGAAGGCCATGGGCGCTTCGATCTACCAACAGCAGTGCGCCTGGCCAAATCCTTGGAGCCATATCGACCCGGCTTCTTCGAGGAACCGCTGATCCCCGAGTTAAATGGTCAATTACCCGAACTCATCGCGCAGACCAACGTGCCGATTGCACTTGGAGAACGCCTGTCGTGCCCAGAAATGTTCGAGCCACTGGTGGGCTCCTGTGCACGACTGGTACTGCAACCGGACCTGTGTCATGTCGGGGGCATACTGGAGGCCAAGCGAGTGGCCGAGATGGCGGCTTCGCGTGGCTGGCAGTTGGCTCCCCATAATGCCGGCGGCCCCTTGGCCACCACGCATGCAATACACTTCGGACTCGCACACCAACAGGTGACAATTCAGGAAGTATTCGACGATTTTGAAGAAGACTGGGTGCGCGATGCGTTCGTGGGTCGAGCGATGACAGAACGCGGTTACGCCACGGTCAGCGACAAACCAGGGTTCGGGATCGAGGTCGACGAAAACCTCCTTGCCCGGCATCCATTCACCGATCGGTACCTGGACCTGTTCACCGAAGGCTGGGAGCAGCGAAGAACGTGAACTCTCACTCTATCTGCGCAGGTAATCCAGCGGGATGGTCCTGAGTTTGGTCCCGTTCATGCTGATGCCACATGTCCCCCAACCGTAATCGTAAACAATCACGGCCTCATCGCCGACGAACTGCACGTCGGGATAACTGTTCCGCAGCACACCGGGCGCCCTGATATACCGGGTGGTATGCGAAGGTTGGTAGTACCAGTAATCCTCACGCTGTTCAATGATCTCCATCCAGTCTGATGGTAACGGGGCGATGACCGTTTCATCATCGAGCGACTCCAAGTTCCTAAAGTTCTCCCAGGTCTGCCCTTCATCCTTTGATATGGCACAACTCAACCGGGCACGGTGCAGACCTTTTAAAATCTCGCCCCTGGCCGCCTGGTTCCAAATCAACAGCAATTCTCCCGTAGGCATTCGACGAATGCTCACGGGCGCGGCGGAGCTTGCCAGTTGGTGTACTGGCTGCGGTCTCTCCCAGGTCATCCCACCGTCCTTGCTAAATGACCGGTAGCGCCGACCGTGTTCGCTGCGCAGGTCCATGAAAAGCCGGCCATCGCGCAAGGGTACCACGGCCGGTTCACCCAGCGCATAACAAACACGATATTTGCACACGAACAGTTCACTGAGACTCTGCTGCCATGTTTCACCTTCGTCGTCAGACACCAAGACGAAACTGAATGACAAGTAGTTGTCGGCTTCGCTTGCAACGGTTTCATCAAAGGAGATCCACCGATAGCTCGGAGCAACAATTCGACCGTTATCGAGCACAAGCGCATGGCCGGCACAACACATCGCGTGCATTGGATAGACAACGACCGGGTCCGACCAAGTACGTCCTTCGTCGCCACTGGCGCGAAACATCATTCCCGAGCCAGCGTCCCGTGTCGGATGCCCGCCGGGGAATACCTTGTGATCGTTATAGACCATTCCCAACTTGCCACTTTTCATACGAAATACACTCTGATGATTCCCCTGCACACGCGAGCCTGCGCTGTCAAGCATGTCCCAAGGCTCGCTCCAGGTCCGTCCAGCATCAAGGCTCGATCGCATGGTCAGATAGATGTAATCACGCTGCGGTGCGGTGTTGACCGTCGACAGATCGGCCTCGCCTGTGACGGCTTCCTCTGTAGCCACTTTGTCATCATGGGGTTCCAAGGCTACCGGCACGATACCTTTTGTGAGAGACGGCGGCTTGGACTTGTACGCATCCGGACTCTTGGCTCTTGCTCCCTTGGCAAGTTCATATTCGAAACCAATCACGTAAAGCTCGCCGTCCTTGCCACCCGGAGTAAGTGTCATCTCATAGGTGACGGGATTGCGCGGCTCGATGACCTTGCGGTGATGAAACTGATCCACATCAAGTGGCGGTGGTGGCGCCGTTGCCTCATGCGCACTATTGGAAGTCGACATGCATCACTCCTGTATGGCTATGCCACAAATATTGTTGAGCCATCCTTAATATTACAGAATCATAAAAGAATACCAATTCAGATTTTCGACGTCTAACCGGTAGAGAGTCAGGATCCAGATCTTGGCACTAATATTCGGCCTGAAGCCAACAGTGTTGCTCCAAAGTATTGAACTTGGCCTAATCTTTCCGGGGATTGGTCACGGATTCCAGTCAAAATTCTTGTCTAATGGATAGATCGGCCGGGACACGTTGCAAAAATCGTACCGAGACAACTCATACGATTCGGCCCCCGGGCAATCGGCTCGAAAAACTGCCTTGGCCACTGGGCCGTACGTTTTCTTGAAACCGATACCCGTTTTGAGTGTGACCACCTTAGACTCGAACGGCTCGATACCCACGCGGCGAAACAGCGATGGCTGCGGGCCAAATATCACTCGCTGCGTCAGTACCAACCGCACATTGTCCAGGGCCAGGCAAACGATCGGCCCGGTCTCGATCATTGACGTGGTCCCGGCGCCAAGATCATCCGCGATCAGGCCCTCGGCCACCGATTCCAACCGGCCCGTCACTGCCAGCGGTGTGCAGAACCGCGTATCTCGCTTGCCACCGACCCGAACACTGACAGTATCACCGACCTGAGCGCGAGCCAATTCAGCCACCACCAGTTCATCCGGCAAGTGGGCGAGAATCAAGCCGTCAATCAGGTTTCGGTGCTTGAGCACCTGTTCGAGCAATACACTGTTGTCGCCCGGTGCCCCACCGCCAACAGTGTCCGCTGAATCCGTGATGACCACGGGGCAGCCATCGATCTGTGCGGCCAACCGCATCGCCTCGGCGACTGAAATCATCGGTGCTGGGCTGAATCCCTCTCGCATCTGCCACGTCCGCTGCGCCAAATCGTTTGCAAGCTGCTGAGCCAATTCAGCATCACCGTCCGTCACGGCGATTGCACAACTACCCTGTTCGGGTACATCCTGCCACGCAAATGACGAACACAATGAACACGCAATCACCTTTTCAAGGTCATCCCATGCGATAAAAGTGTCAAACAGTTCCTTGAACGGGCCGGAACTCGTTCCATCATCCGGCGGCGGAAAGATAAGTGGCAAACGGCATGTGCGCACCACCGGCTGAGTCTTGCCTTCCAATACATCCAGGAGAATTCGTGCGGCCCGGGCACCGGTTTCCACCAAATCAACATGCGGATGGGTGCGATAGGCCACCAGAGCCGTTGATGCTTCAATCATCTGACGGGTCACCACGGCATGGCAATCCAGTGCCGTAACCAACGGCGTAACCGGCCCAATGTGATCACGCATAATCCGCAATAGGTGGCCGTCAAAATCATTAATCCCCTGCGCAGCCATTGCGCCATGGGGAGCGATGCAGACCCCGTCCAGAGGCCCGGCGAGGTCCAAAGCCCGGGACATCGCCTCTTCGATCGCCTGCGCTGCACTCGAAGTAATAAGCCCCGCTGGCAATGCCCCCGTGCTGACCAAAGGCACAATTTGCACGCCCCCGTGATCCGATAACGCCTCGATGAATCCGGTCAACTCATCGCGCCGGCCCCCCTGCTGCAGAAGGGCTTCGCCAACCAGTGTGCCCCCCTGGTAGTTTGC
>CAUZOD010000293.1:0-4099 GCA_963581115.1 Phycisphaerae bacterium
TACGAGCCCAGCGGCAACTGCTCACAAAGGTAACGGGCGTCTTTCCACTCCAGGGGTCTCTACCTGGCCGTGGCATTATCATGTACAGACTCAAACCCTTGAATAATATTGAACGGTAGATAGGAAAGACAAACATGGAATGTGACATGAACAGACTTGGGCATCGATTGTTGTTTCATCCACGCACCATGATCGCCTGCTTCCTGCTGGTGGGTCTATCACATCCACACGATCAAGTTCAAGCGAAAGAGGGAGGCAAGCACTCAGAATCGTCTCAGCAGAAGCCATGGTGGTTCGGATCTGTGGCAGGCATCAACGACCAAGTGCCGGCACCGTGGACACCGTTGCAGGTGCATCAGAATTCCAATTCGATCAATGTGCAACCTTGGGGCAGGCAGTACCGGTTCGGCTCCTTTGTCTTTCCGGATCAGGTTGAAGCCGAGGGAAGCTCCCTCCTTGCCGGACCGATGCGGATAGTGGCTCGGGTCGATGGAAACTTACAGAGTTGGACTGCGCCGTCGTTGTCCATAGATGAGAAAAATTCCGCCCGCGTGATCTTTTCACAAAAGACCACTAGTGATGATCTGATTGTCTCGGCCCGCACCACGGTGGAATACGATGGATTGGTTCGGGTCGACTGGAAGCTGGAGCCGCGTCGGAACTCGACCCTGGACCAATTGACCTTCGAAATTCCCCTGAAGAAGAAGCACGCCCGCTACTACTATAGCTTCCCCGGAAGCTGGGGCGTCCCTAAGGCCGGTAACCTGCCGGCCAATCGGTTCGTAATCACCGATCCCCTGACGGGCCAGGATCGAAAGCCCCATGGGAACATCGTGGGATTTCGTCCATATGTATGGCTCGGCGATGACGATAGAGGTCTGGCCTGGTTCAGCGAGTCGGACAAAAACTGGTACGCAAAATCTGGGACAGATGTGACTGAAATCATCACCGAAGGTGATACCGTGGTTCTGCGACTTCAACTGGTCAGCATGCCTTTGGCGCTGTCTCCTGACGGAAAGACCAGTGAACAGGACATGATGACCCCGACCACTGACCATCCTGGCTATAGCGCCAAAAAGGATCTTGCCTACACCTTTGGCCTCCAAGCCACACCGGTTAAACCGGTGACCAAGGATGTCTGGGACTACCGGATCACCCACATCGACCGCGACACAAACGGACGCTGGGAAACTCCGCCCGCGGGGGTCGGCTCCGGCCCGGACCGGATGGCTGCATTGGGGGTGACAGAAACTTTCCTAGATGGATTGGCTTCATCAGGCGTCAAGACCATCTGTCTGCACGACAGCGTGTGGACAGATACCCAAGGCTACTTTGAGACCGACCAGCCCGACTCATTGAAGAGAGTGGTCCGAGGTTGTCATGAACGCGGGATCGAGGTCCTAGTATATCTCGGATTCCACTTCTCAGATCGCGCGCCCGAATGGCCACAATTTGGATCCCGGTGCATCACATGGCCAATGTACGGTGGATACCGGCCCTTTGCCTTTGCCCCCACTCCCATGCAGAGCGCTTACACCGTCTGCTTTAACAGCGTGTGGCAGGACGCCACCGTCGCCGGGATCGCGCGTCTGATGGACAAGTACCAAATAGACGGCGTGTACCTTGACGGGACTCAATCGCCATGGGCGTGCATGAATCGCGAGCATGGCTGCGGGTATTTTCGTCCCAACGGCGACCCCGCCCTGACGTACCCGATCTTTGCGGTGCGCAACCTGATGCAGAGAATCTACAAGGTCGTGCGACAGCGGAATCCGGAGGGGCAGGTCAATGTGCATAACTCCACCTGTCTGACCACCCCCACCATTGCGTTCGCCACCAGTATCTGGGACGGAGAACAATTTGGTAAAAACTTTAAGCCCGGCACCTTCCCTTTGGACGCCCTTCCTCTGGATAAATTCCGCACCCTATATGGGCCCCAATGGGGCGTGCCCACAGAGTTGCTCTGGCGCCAAGGGGCACCTTGCGCCCGACCCGACGCCTATGCCTTTGCATTGCTTCATGACGTGTTGATCCGTGAAGGATACGAGAATACACCGACGGGTATGGATCCGATCGACGCTCTGAAACTCCAATCACAACTGTGGGCTCTGAGTGACGAATTCGGCAGGAAAGAGGCCACATGGCGACCTTATTGGAATAATCAGCAGTTTGTTACCACAGGTCCGGAAGGGGCATATACAAGCCTTTACCAGCACACAACCAACGGTGTCTTGGCCGTGATTTCCAATTTGAGTCGATCGGAAGCGACGGTGGAAGTTCGATTCCAACTAGATCAGTTAGGCCTAGGCCAGATCTCCGCCGTTGATGCACTGACAAAAGAACCGGTTACGATCACCGACGGCACCGCCCGGATTCTCCTGAAGTCATTGGGCTGGCGCCTGGTCTGGCTAAAGGGGAAAGGGTAGTCACATGCTCGATCTCAGACAGGTTGCGTGGGCGGTATTGGCCACATTGACAATCGGAATAGGTAAGACTCCAGAAGCAGGGCCGGTTGGTTATGATCTACCAACATGGAACAATACAATCAGTTCAAGTCTGAATACGACCGGGAAGGTTTCGTCGTCGTGCCCAAGTTCCTGCCCGACGCGGATCTGGCCGAACTGACTGAAAATATCGACCGGTTTATCCGGGAGGTTGTGCCCACAATGCCTGACGGCGACGCGTTCTACCAAGATAAGACCCGTCCTGAAACACTCAAGCAGGTTCACCGCATGGGCGTCGATCCGTTCTTCGCCGAGTATCGCCAGCACCCGCGCTGGCTGGCATTCGCCGAAGCCATGCTGGGCGAAGCAGCCAAAGCCAAGGAACCCGAGTGGTTCAACAAGCCACCCGAAACCAATCACCCTACCCCACCCCACCAGGACAACTATTACTTCTGCCTGGAGCCACCTCAGGTGCTCACAATGTGGGTGGCCCTGGACAAGATAGATGAAGAGAACGGCTGCCTGCGCTATGTCGCAGGCTCGCACCTCTTGGGTACCCGAACTCACGGCTCCACGAACGTGCTCGGATTTTCTCAAGGTATCAATGATTATGGGCTTGACGACACAGCGAAAGAAACCATCATCCGCCTGGAGCGGGGTGATATGGCCTGCCACCATGGACAGCTCATTCACCGTGCTGACCCCAACCGATCATCGTCGCGCCATCGCCGTTCCTTCGCCATGGTGCTGGTCGGCCACAGCGCCCAGCGGGACGAACAACGATTCGCGAGGTACATTGCCACCCGCGATTCACAGCACACGGATCAGGGCCTAAAGAGTTAAGCGATTCAATGTGGCACTTACTGCACATCTGACTGAGAGATTTTCAGACATCATGGCAGGTGCACAGACGTGGAAACAGTAACGAGTAACATTCGGAATTCTCTTAAAAATCGCATTTGCCCTTGACTGATTATTTCTCTGCGTCTCCGTGCTTTCTGCAATTCAGAATCTGTTATTCCCTGCACATGGCCAATGAATAGTGTATTACGGAAAAACAAAAATCGTTATCTGCGAAAATGAAGCTCGGCTCGGACAACGAGCCGCATCCGACGTCGCACGGCGCATACGAATCCTGCTGTCGGATCAGGACGAGATCCGGATGATCTTTGCCTCCGGACAGAGTCAAATGACCTTTCTCGATGCCCTGGCCCGGGAATCTGACATTGACTGGTCACGGGTGGTTTGCTTCAACATGGATGAGTTCTATGACCCCCGGATGCCGTTCGAATACACCTGTGGATACCAGACCACCACCCAACTCTATAACAAAGTCCGGCCTAGCCGAATCCATCTGTTGCAACACGATGCCAAAAATCCACAGGCGGAAGCATCCCGGTTCGAAGCGGTTCTTAAATCGGAGGGGCTGCCCGATATCCTCTGCCAGGGTATCGGCACTTCCGGCCATCTGGCGTTCAATGAACCCGATGACACTGACTTCAAATCTCAGTGCCGGGTGCGGGTGACCCAGGTTACTGAACAGTCCCAAATCCAGTTGATGGATGATCCCAACTTCATGCAGTTGGGATATATCCCACAGACCGGCATCACAATGACAATACCTGCCCTGATCTCCGCCCGATACCGGTTCACTA
>CAUZOD010000294.1:0-4079 GCA_963581115.1 Phycisphaerae bacterium
CCTCGATCTCGGTGCCCGGCTCAAGTGCCTGGTCCAACTCGAATTGCATGCTGGTGGTGCTGATATCGTAGATGTGTCCGGCCCAGCGGTAGCGGCTGTCACCTGCACGACGGACTCGAACCAGCGTATACATTGGGGGAACTTTTAACTGCGAATACATGTCGGCAGGGTCGGACTGAGCCATGGGTCAAACTCCTTAGCGATTTCAGGTGTCGGACTTTTGCCATATCGGCACGCCACCTCAGTCGGTTCACTGATATGATCGATTCAACCGGAAAAATCCGAAGTGGTGGCAGGATCAGACGAGCTAATCCATTTATCGGACGGGTCAGATCCGCCATCACAGACAGAGATAGTTCGGGCCAAGCCGCATTGGTATCGGTGAGCGGATACTCTATATCGGACAACTGCCATCCAGCATAAGATACCCCGATTATGCTCGCCTTAACCGACATTTCCCGGCAGTGGGATCAGCTACGTCCCGTCACAATTGAACCCTTTCCAACTGCGGCCCCCGGTAGTGTTCTGATCTGCCAAGGCCAGACTCGCATTTTGTGCACTGCAGCCCTGACGTCTCCACCACCCAAATGGCTGCCCACCGATGACACAGGCAATCCTGTACAGGGCTGGGTCACGGCTGAATACAGCATGTTGCCCGGCTCGACGGCTGACCGAAAGCGACGCGGGCCTGATTCTCGTGGCACTGAAATCCAGAGGCTAATTGGCCGAGTGCTACGTGCCGCAGTAAACCTTGAACGGATGCCCGGTCTAGCGGTCACCTGCGATTGCGATGTGCTGCAAGCCGATGGTGGAACCCGTACAGCGGCGATCACCGGTGCATTCGTGGCTTTGTCACGAGTTTTAGCACAGGCTCGGCAACAGGCGATGATCGATCAAGATCCAGTGCTTGGCCCGGTTGCTGCGGTGAGTGTTGGCATTGTGGATGGCCAGCCGTATCTGGATTTGGACTATGCACTGGATGTACGGGCCCAAGTGGATATGAACGTGGCTATGAACCATGAAGGCCAACTTGTCGAAGTGCAGGGGACCGCGGAGCAGGGGGTATTCGATCGGTCCGAACTCGATATTCTGCTTGACTTGGCTACCACAGGGATTAAACAACTGATCGATGTCCAGCATCGTGTCCTTCAAGAGCTAGTAGAGGGTTAGGTTCTGGAATATGAGGGTTAGGAATTCATCGACGGGCGCTGGTGGAATGCGGTAGAGGTCTGGGGCATGATCTTGCAACGCGGACATTCCGGCAGCCTCGTGCCATCGCATCATGTCGGCTACCACCTGTATGGCGCGAGGAACTGACGGACGGATAAAATCTTCGTAATGCCCTGGACAATCTATCGCCACATCCTCTGGGAACTTCTGAGACTGATCGTTGTGGCAGCCACGGTGCTTGTGGTGGTGATGAGTTTTGCTGCAACAATCAAGCCGTTGACCAATGGACTTCTGGGACCGGTTTCATTGGTGAAGTTCGTACTCTATTCAGCCCCGACCATGCTTGGCTTCGTATTGCCGTTCGCGGGCGCTTTCGCCAGCACCCTCGTATTTATCCGCCTTAGTAGCGACAACGAGATCGTAGCGTGTTCCGCAAGCGGCATGAGTTACTTCCAGATCTTGGTTCCGGTCATTGCTCTTGGTGCGGTCTTGACGATGTCACTATTTCTTCTGCTGAATTTTGTCATTCCAAGCTATTGGCAGGCCGCCACTCAGACACTAGAGAAGGACCTGATGTCACTCCTGGTAAAGCGGCTCAACGCGAACCAGCCGTTTGATGAGATAGGCGACACCATCATCTACGCTGACCGGGCGTTTGAGCGAGATAGCCCGGAGGTGCCCGAGGGGCATCCGGTCCCACATCGCTACATCGGGCTAGAGGGAGTGGTCATTGGAGAACCCGATGCACAAGGAAGGATCTGGCGCGTTGCCACCGCGAAGGAAGCACACATCGCCCTTTATCGGGTGGGTGGCGAATCTTATCTGCAGGTTGATCTGGTACAGATTTCGGGCTACGACCCCGACGCCGAGCTTAGCCAGAATCGCATCAACAACCTTCAGGCGGTACGCCTGCCAAGCTCGGTGAGGGAACGGGCAAAATACCTGTCACTGCCTGAACTGCATCAACTCTGGCGTCAGCCCCAGCGATTTGAAAAGATTCGCAAGCGGATGGGGCAGCTGGTAAATGCCATTGCGGCAGAGTCTTTACAGTTGCAACTACTGTCTGCAATAGCCGCAGGACCGGTGCAATTCAAGGGGCCGGCGGGATACAAGCGGTCAGTACTGCGGTCCCCGACGGTACGCTCAAACGCAGGCCAACTGATTCTGGAAGGAACTGGCGATCATTTAGTCGAACTTGAAGTGTTTGCGGACACTGGATCGGCCCGACGTTTTGAGGCTGCCACCGCGGTTGTTGATTTTGGTCCTGGCGATCAAACTGGGCAGGTCACAATATCCATTGAGCTACCCCAGGTAACCGTGTATGACACGGGTCTGGCTAAAAATACCACCTCCTTGACCACCAAGGCCCTATCTGACCTGATCTGGCCTGGGCTTCTGATCCCTGTGGACCTACCTGGCACTACGATGCAACATCTGGTGGAGTACAGCCAGGGCGTCGACTATGCCATGTCTGACCGGGTCATCGCGGCAAAGAAAAATCTTCAGGAGAACTGGCTCAAGGTCCAGCGGCGCATTAAAGGCCGCTTGCATGAGAGAGCAGCAACATCGATCGCCTGTTTGCTGTTGCTGCTATTGGGCGCGGTATTAAGCTTGATGAACCGGGATCAGCTTCCTCTAGTCGTTTACTTTTGGAGTTTTCTGCTAGCCATCGTAACCATTGTCTTGGTCAATTCAGGTTTTGCGGTGGCCCGTGACATTGACCGCCCACTCTGGCTTGGACTGGGATTACTGTGGTCAGGCAACATCAATCTCGCCGTTCTGGCGGGCGTGTTTTACTGTCGGTTGGCTAGAAATTGAGAACACTCGACCGATACATCATCCGACAGTTCTTGATCAACTTTGTGATCTTGTTCATAGTGCTGTTGCTGCTGTTTGTCTTGATTGATTTCATTGTCAGCATTCGCTCTTTTGTCGACGGCGGCTCGTTCCGGGCGCAGCAATGGACAATTGCCGAGCAAGCTGCGAACCAACAGGTCGATCCTCTCACGCTTAAGCGGCTAGTTGGCCAAGCGGCAACACCAGCTGAATTCATGGTCGAACTGGGTTTGTCCAGCGAGCAACAGGCTCGGCAATTGATTGGCGAACTGCAGCCCAGTTCACTGGCTATCGCTGCTGGTCTGATCTGGGTTTTGCTGGACTACTACGGACCGGTGGCAGTACTGATTTACATCTTCTTCTCCGGATTGGTTGCTGCCGCGGCGATGGGTTTTACATTCACTGGCTTTCTGCGCAACCGTGAGTTGAGCGCGATGCTGTCGAGTGGGATCAGCATGTATCGGATTGCCACTCCGGTGATTGTCGTTGGAGCGATGCTTAGTGCCGTGAACCTCCCTTTGCAGGAATATCTGGTCCCGGTCCTCAAGCATAAACTGACGCGTGACAAGGACGAACTGCAAAGTGACCGACTCAGGACGATCGCTATTAACTTTGCCCCCGACGCCAACGGAAGTCTGCTCAGTGCCGCTCGTTTTGACGGTCGCCAGACATTAGAGGGGCTGACCATCGTTGAACGCAATGCCGACCGCCTGATCGATCGTTGGATTGAGGCTGAGCGGGCCACCTGGGATGCAGATCGCAGTGGCTGGCAGTTGGAGAATGGGCTGGCCATTCGACCGACGCCGCCAAAAGGTGACACCATTGATACCGCCCTTAATCAAGAGACCCCAGAGCAATTCTTTAAGACGAGTTTGTCACCTACGCATCTGATCACTCTGCAACAGGGGCTGTTTCAGCATCTACTGCCGATTGCGCAACTGACGCAGTTATTGAACAAGGATGGCGTCAGGCAAGAGTTGAAACAGGCAATCACGCGTACTATATGGAGTCGGATGAGCATGGTCGTACTGAATGTGCTGGTCCTGATAATTGGCCTTCCGTTCTTTATGCTC
>CAUZOD010000295.1:0-4069 GCA_963581115.1 Phycisphaerae bacterium
GGCACGATTGATGCCCAGTTGATGAACTCAGCCAGTGGTGAAGTTCGTGTGGCTGCTGGTCAGCAGATGCATCTGAGCGATACTGGGTCGCAATCCAATACCGGCCGGATCGACGTTATTGGCAATGCCACGCAGGCAGCTGAAATTGAATTTGATGGCACGCTGACCAACGCGATTACTACGGGAAACATTAATGCCAGCCATGCAATCATGCGATTCAATGGTGGTTTGACCAATCAAGGCGCAGTGAGCATCTCTTTCGGCACATCAAACGTGCATGGCGATATTGACAATCAGCCCAATGCGGCCATATTAGTCAAGGGCAACAGCAACATTACTTTCTGGGATGACCTGACCAACAACGGGACGGTGGAAGTCACGTCGGGATCGACGGTCGCTCACTTTGGCACCCTCGCGGGCGAAGGTAGTTTTACCGGCGGTGGCACGAATTTCGTGGGGGGTAATCTCTCACCCGGCTCCAGCCCCGGCACGATGTCCTTTGGCGGCGATGTGGTCCTGGGAACCGCTTCCACCACCCAGATCGAACTGGGCGGTACCATGCCAGGTGAATACGACCAACTGGACATCACCGGCTCCGTCAGCCTTGCATCAACACTCGACACCATGTTGATCGATGGCTTTTCTCCCGGATTGGGAGATATGTTTACCATCATCTCCGCAGACGGCGGTGTCACTGGCACATTTGATACCACGAACATACCTGTGTTGAGCGGCGGCCTTTCCCTGGATCTGGTTTACCACCCCACCTTCGTTGCCTTGGAAGTGATTTCCAATTTACTTCTAGGCGATGCGAACAATGACAACCAGGTAACTGGTGCGGACCTGGTTATTGTGCAGCAGAACTTCGGCAACGTGGATCCCAACACCCCCACCGACGGTCTGTTTATCGGTGATGCCAACGACGACGGCCAAGTGACTGGCGCAGATCTGATCATCGTGCAGCAAAACTTCGGTAATACGCTTGCGATGGTCGGCGCAGCAGTACCAGAGCCTACATCGGTTTGTCTGCTGACTTTGGCGGGCTTAGGCGCGATGGCGCGTCGGCGTCGGGTTGCTGCATAGCGGTTGTTTGCTATCAAATTCAGCATCGCCGACACTACTCTCAGTGAAGATCATCCTCAGCGAGACTCCGCCTTACTTTCTTACCTAGGTGCACCGACACTGGGCGCATTGAGTTGCCGCCCCCCGGCACCGGAGTCGATCCTGGTTAAAGGCCGTGCTCCGCTATGCTCCATACGTCTCTTCATTCCATCGAGCACGCCATTCGACTAACATAGACATTGGTACAACAATTGGGAACAGGTCATCAGGTGCTCGCAAAGGATACTGGCAAACGCCGCAATGATCACGAATATGAAAATCGAGCCATTACCCGGAAGGAGGACTTATGCCCAAGGTAGACAGCTCCTCAACCCTGCCTGAATGGATTTTTCCCTGGCCAGAGTTTGATGCTGATTGGGAAAAGTGTGCGTTAATAATTATCGACTACCAAAATTACAGTTCAAATCCTGAAAGTGGGTTGTCGCTGGTGATGAAGGAGAAATACCCATCTCTCGCCGATTACTACCTTCCGCGCATTACAAATACGACCATTCCAAACACAAAAAAATTGCTGGATAGGTTCCGCGCATCCCAGATGCCGATCATCTTTACCCGGCATGGCGCACTCCTGCCAGATGGGAGTGACATGATTGAGCGTCGTCGAAAGCGTGACAAGGATGCTTTGGAAGGCGCCAATGCCCCCACCATGTGGCCAAAGGGGGATTTTGAGTATGAGGTCATTTCAGAACTTGAACCGAAGAGCGGAGAATTAGTCATTGATAAGAATTCCAGCAGCCCCTTTAACAGCACTGGCATTGATCAGTTGTTGAAAAACCTGGGTGTGAATTCGTTGATTGTGACAGGCATGGCTACTGATATGTGTGTAGAAACGACTAGTCGCGATGCAGCTGACCGAGGATTCAATGTGACCGTTGTGGAAGATGCGGTGGCGACTTTTGTCGAAGAACATCACTTTGCTGCGTTATCGGGATTTTCGCGTGTATTTGGAAAAGTCTGGAACACGGAAGATGTCTTGCACGCCCTGGATGGATGATGCAACAGAAAGCAACGGGTGCCTGCAGATCCTTCCGCGCCGACACAAGCAATGCATGATGAACTACGCGCGTGATGGACTGTTCCAGGGATGCATCACGGAAACCGTGGATGAGGCGGAGGCTGTTGCCATTGAAGTGCCAGCCGGATCAGCCGCCTTCATTCATTGCATGCCTCCTTGCCGAACACATCCGATACGCCACGCCGGATGCTGATCGTCAGCTACCGCACCGCCGATGTGTTTCCTGTACATTTCGCGAGAATACCGCGAAGGCGGAGCTTTATGTTCGCCTGGTGCGGGCCGAGATATCCGATCACGTACGCTTTGAAGCAATGGAGCTTTCCATCCTCCAGTTCGCAAAAGGCGCCACTCATTATATGACTTGCAGGAGCAGTCGAGGTCTACGTCCGAAGGAGATAAATGATGTTAACACGCGAGCAACTACTGCACTTCGCAGAACACGGATGGGTACTGGAAGAGGATATTATCGACCCAGACCAGGTTGAACAATACAAGCGAGGGCTTGAAAAGCAGTCGGACATTCCTGATCCGAGTCACAAGGACACCGAAGACATCAAGAACGTGGCTGCCATGGTGAATTATAATCAGGTCTTCAGAGACTGGATCATGATTCCCCAGGTTCTTGACGCGAATCGTCAACTAATGGGTTGCGAAATAAAATATGAGTGCTGTCATGCGATGATCAAAACCCCACATCCGGATCGAGAGACAAAGGGTGATGAATTGCGAGATCCGGACAAGCTCGGTTGGCATCGCGGAATACGCCCTAAATGGGGCACTTACGTAGATGATAAAGACGACGAGCTGATCAATTGCACATTCCTGAACAACATAATTTATCTCACAGATGTGTCACCGGGAGATGGCGGAACAATTGTCCTGGATGGATCCCATAAACACGAAGGCCATTACGGCACTTTGAAGGATTCCTTTGCGGTCGTTGAATTGACCGCAAAGGCGGGCAGCATCCTTCACTTCACGGAATCGCTCATCCATTCGGGCGTACCGATACTTTCTGAAAATACACGTTACACCATATTCTATGGATTTGTCCCGTCATGGTACGTGACCTGGCCGAACTGTGAAGTTAAAGCGGAGGTCATCGAGGCAACCGAAAACGAAGAGTTGCGCGAAATACTCGGCGGCCGATGTGGTTACGTCGGACAAGATCCAGTTATGTAAGAGAGACCCACATGCACGTTATTGATCACGTATCACTACTGCCCGGTAAAATGATACCTCGAAGAGAAATTTTAGCCGCAGTGGCCGCAGAGAGCGGGACACGGGTTGAGGGTGAGTTTCGAGTCACCCGCGACGCTTTCAAGATGGAGTCCGACAATCCTCTCATCCAATCGTTTCAGTCCGTGTGCCGCGACCTCATGGAAAATCCCCTGCCCGTCAGAGCCAAGCCGTTTGTCGACGACGGCAATATTTTCAGGAGCCGCGGCGGGGTGCCGGCCATCACCCACAGCCCCGACGCGAAGGGAGCTCACACGGTCCACGAGGAAGTACCGGTGGATGAGCTCGTTCGTGTGGCTCTTTGTCTACGCCCTGACGACAGTACGGCTTTGTGGAAATCGTGATCAATCATGAAAATAACTCAAGTTGTCTGTCAGATTTTAAGGATAGAAAACGTCGAGGCCAAGACAGCAAGTAGCCAGGACTCGGCCGTCGTGCGTGTTCGAACCGATCCCCATGATCCTGGACAGCGCAAGTCCGGTGAACGTGCGGGTGCTGGACTACGGCGACACGTCCCTGTACCTGTTGGCCAGCGGCGAGGAGCAGGCGGAGCTGTCCATGTTCGTGGGCGCGGTCTACCAGCGAAAGAAGGGGGCGAAGTCACATCGCCTGCCGGGCATCGGGGCCGACTACGCGGTGACGGTCAACGGCGAGACGGCCGTGGTGGTCGAACGCGACGGGTTGTTGACGGTG
>CAUZOD010000296.1:0-4067 GCA_963581115.1 Phycisphaerae bacterium
GCCTGGGGTTTGGATCTTGCTGCTGCTAGCCGTAATGGTCATCCTCATACTCCAGTGGACCGTTTTGGGACGCCACATCAAGGCCATTGGAGACAATGAGCAAGCGGCCAGGCTGAGCGGAATTCGCATCTCGACGACTCGGATAATTGTCTACACGATGGCCGGCTTTACTGTAGGAGTTGCCGGGCTGTTCCTGTTCGTCCGCCTGTCCTCAGCCAATCCAACTTCCGGTACCGGGAAAGAGCTGCTCGTCATCGCGTCTGTCATCATTGGCGGGGCGAGCCTCAACGGAGGTCGTGGTTCGATTGTGGGAACCTTGACCGGTGCATTGATCATGCAAGTCATCTCGAATGGATGTACGGCATTGCGGCTGAAGGATCCGATTCAAGAGATTATCATTGGTACGATCATCGTGACAGCGGTAACGGTGGATCAATTGCGACAGCGGGGAAAAGGGTGATTCACGGCTTCTAAGAATCAGTACTCGCCCACAACCTGGCCGTCGGCCATCCAGCCCAGGCGCCACCAGGTGAAGATATCGATATTGTCACCAACGAAATCCACACTTCCGTCGGCAAAAACTGCGTACACGCCCCCAGCATGGCGGCTGCGGGCCCCGGGGCTGTTGGCTCGAGGAGGGTTGTTGGGCCCTAAGCGACAGGGAAGGTTCTGCTGGGGACTATTATGCGCGGCTGTACCACACAACTCGGTTTCATAGTAGATGTCTTGCCCGGAACTGTTGGGGGTCAATCGCACAAAAAGTTGTGGCGAATTGCCCCACAGATGACCGCGGAGGTCATTGTGTGGCAGTTGCAGGCCAGTCAGGTACTCCGCCATCATGATGGTCTTGCTACTGCCATCAGTAATGTCCTTGAGCCTGGTTTCGCGGGCCACGCTGAAGATAGCGAGCCGACCAGGGTTAAGCCTACCTTCGAGTTCGCGCCCCAACTCTCCCCAGTTCATTCCACTCAAGATGCCGTAATAGTTGGACTTGGTCCAAAACGAGTGGTTGGGCTCATGGCTGGTCTTGCCTGGATTCGGGCCAAGCCCGTCGCTGGGACAGGTCAATATATCCAGCTTGCGCGACGTGACTCCCGTGGCTATCCACGCCGGTTCGCTCCAGTGTTTCTCATACATCAACGGGGAGAACACGTCATAAGCGGCTGTTTCCTCAAAATAAGGGAAGAGGAAGAGCATGTACGGCAGATTGGGAAAGTTGCCGATGCAGAGGTTACCAGCCGAACTGCGATCGCCCATATTGAAGCCGCACTGCGCCGATCGTTCCGCCTTGAGACCGGGCGGGAAGGCTCCGTGCGCACTCTCTCGATTGTGCATGGCCAGTCCGAGCTGCTTCAGATTGTTCATGCACTGCGTACGGCGGGCCGCCTCGCGAGCTGACTGTACCGCCGGCAACAACAAGGCCACCAGGATGCCGATGATGGCAATGACAACCAACAGTTCAACGAGCGTAAAACCGTTTGGCTTGCGATGAGACATGGAATCGCACCCCGCTTCACTATTGGCGTTGGCCATCATCGGGACATGCATCCGCCGATGACCTTCCCGGTCAGGGCGTCGAATCCAATTCCAAATCGATGACGTTCTCACCCTGCTTGATGTCCCACTGGAGCGTAGACTGCTGGTTGTATCGGTTCGGGATGGCTTCCACGAGCTCATCGATCATGCCGTTGCCGGGTGGAGGGGCAGGTATCTGGCGGCCCGTTTTCTTGACGGCATTGATTTCGATTCGATTCATTCCGATCGATGGGCCCGTCTTTGCCGGAACGTGAAAGGTTCCGTCTTGTATCGTGGCCCCCGCCACGGGCCCGGAATTACCAGCTGTCGGCTTGAACAGAATCGAACCCACGGCAAGCGGCTGCCCATCCAACCGCACCGTCCCGCGGACTTCCCCACGGTCCTCCACGCCACCGGCGCCGCAGCCGGTAGCACCAGCAAGGACAGCCCAATGCCGGCCACCAGGCGCATCGCTGGATTCGCCGTGTCATCTCAATCCTCCTGCCACGTACACCACAACCCTCGCCAGCCGGATAGCCTTTCACAAAGAGCTATTCGACCAACTCGTCCATGTTTACCGTATTCCACTCAAAATCATGCGGATCTTGCTTGCCGGCACCGTGCTCATTGAATTCCAGTAGGTTACCGTCCGGATCATAAAAGAAGAGCACATGCCATTCACCTTCGCCAGTAAAGCGGACTGGAGGAGAAACGAATTCCACTCCAGCTGCCTTGAGCCGTTCGTAGATCGCTGGCAGATCGTCGACACCGAAACAAAAGTGGGCGCTGGGGACGTGATGAATGGGATTTCTTTGCTGGGGACTCTCCGGGTCCAACCATTGAATGATGTCGAACGTAAAGCCCAGTCCGCTGGTTCTTTCATATCCGTCAATGCCCCCCGAGGGACGCAGACGGTACTCACGCATGTGCACACGTGGCATATTGACCATCTCGGCCACAGCCCCATCGATGTGCTCCTCAGGCGACACCACGTCGAATCCGAGCAGGTCTCGATAAAAGTGAAGCGACTTTTCGATATCGCTAACCATAATTGCTATGTGAGCCATCGTCATTCTTGGTTTCATTGCATTTCTCCCATATTCACGCGACTAAACTTCACGCCAACACACGGTTCAACGCTCTCGTGATCGTCATTGAGCCGTGATTGACTGTACCACTTCGATATTGCTTAACCTCCAGTGTCCTCAGAGCCGTCACAATGTCACCCGACCACGGATGCGTCTCGCCATTGATATCGCCGTAAGAGATGCTGCCCTCTCCGACCCAAGACTCCGCAATCGTGATTTGCCGGCCAATCAACGTTGGATGGCTCACCGCGGCGCCTTTTCCGTCGACGTTGGGAATATACTTCCATCCCATCCAACGGTCATTCTTCATGGCCTCATTCGCCTCGGCGACTTGGGAAACCGTTCGGGCTTTGGTTCGTTCGACCGACACATTCAGCAGCAAGCTACCGTTTTCACGTCCTTCTCCGCGCCAGTTGTCAGATTCCCGCGTGAAATCGGGCACGCTGGCCATTAACTTGGGAACTCCCAGCAAGTCGCGTCCGCGTAGCACCGGATTCCATTGGTCTTCCCACAGGACCAGTGAATAGTTTCCGGACAGCTGCTCTTTCGCGCCATTAAAAAAGGTGGCCAGATCGACCCCAATCATGTTATAATCGGCTCCAGCCAGGAAATTCACTTGAGGACACCTGGCGTACCACACGGTAACAAGCGGCTCGTCGGCCGGCTCGAACGGCTCAGGCAGCAGGGCAACCATGGCATCCTTGTCCGATTCGTACGTCGCAGCAATAAACCACACGTCTTCGAAAACGCCAGCCTTGATCGGACGCTGCGGGATACTCACCGGCATGAAATAGCTGCCTTCGGGGTCGATGCGCATTTAGGTTCTCGGTTTCGGTTTGCTCGATGCTGGTTGCTAGATGTAAGTCACGAGTTTACAAAGTTGACTTTGGTTTTCGACTTCGATCATCCACTGATACTCATATTGACCAATTGCCGCTTGTGTGTCCCTCAACAAGCATCCAGTATCCAGCTCCTCACTTCGTCGTGTACCCACCATCCGCGATCAACACCGCGCCGGTCACAAACGACGACTCATCGCTGGCCAAAAAGAGCACGCAATTGGCGATCTCCGCGGGCGCGGCCCATCGCTCTAACAGGTTGGCTTTGAGGAAGGAAGCCTTGTGTTCCTCCGGAATGCCGGCTGTCAAGGCCGTGTCATTCATACTGCCTGGACAGACCACGTTGGCGCGAATTCCCTCCAGGGCATGATCGTGGGCGATGCACTTGCACAGCCCGATCACACCGTGCTTGGACGCGTTGTACGAAGCCTGCCTGGCGTTGGAAACGATGCCCGAAAGCGACGAAATCATGATGATGTTGCCGCTTTTTTGCTTTTGCATCTGGATCAGTGCATGCTTGGAACACAAAAAGGGCCCCTTGAGGTTGAGGTTGATCACGCGATCCCATTCCTCCTCAGATGTTTCCGGTATCGTTTTTTCAATCTGGATGGCCGGATTGCACATC
>CAUZOD010000297.1:0-4062 GCA_963581115.1 Phycisphaerae bacterium
GTCCTATTCGATGCCGTTGTACGGTCGCTACGTACAGACCGATGGTGCAGCCGGGGTGAAACCACCGGTGGAGTTCCGGCGGTTGGTTGACTGGTACTATCAGCTCGTTCATACGATTGGTGACGAGCCCCGGAAACTTGAATTGGGTAGGAACATCCTCTGGCAGTGGTCCAATCAGTGTTACATGATCGGCCTGTACCGTCGCCATGATCTGGCGATCATCTCCAGCCGGTTCCGAAATTTTCCCGACCACATTCTGCATGGCTATCGGGTCATGTTCCCCGGATATATGCATCCTGAACAGTTCTACCTCGAATCCCGGCAGTATGAGATTCACGCTCACGCCGGGGATCATGGGCGAATCTTTCCTTCGGGCCGGTTCCAGGTGTATCACGACAATGAGCAGGAGTTGGTGATGACGCCCGAGCCGGGTTACATCATCACCGACGTGACGGTAGATGGCCTCTCAGTGGGCGCGGTGGATAGTTATCGCATCGACCGGGTCAGGAATGACATGAGCGTGTCCGTTCGCTTCGGCCCTGCGGCCCAGTGAGATTTACAGCCTTCAGCGGGTGGGTTTGATGTTGTGCAAGGAGCCTGATCCTGCAAATCAGGGCGGGCGAGTTGGGACCGTTGGATCTGTTCTACGTTTATCGCCAATGGTTTTGGCAATGTCAGCGGCGTGCTCGGTGACTATATGCAATGGATTGCTCATACTTCATCATGATGCGAGGTTTGGTACAATTGCCGCATGGGAATTGGTTCATAGATAGCCGAGGACTGGGCGGAAAATCCGGAAACATCTACCACATTATTCGTCAGGATTCTGATGAGCACAAAAACAGATACCGGGTTGAAGATTGTCACTGTCGCAGCATGCAGCGAGGATCGACCGCGCAGCGACAGTGCCTCGACCATAGAACTCGACGACGGTCGCCTGCTGATCGCCTATCACGGCTATCTCGGAGGACCCAAGGCGGGCGAAGACTTTGGACATGCCGTCATCTTCATTCGTGAATCGCGCGACGGTGGTCTCAGTTGGGGTGATGAACGGATGGTGGTGGACAACCAGACGGGCGACCACAATGTGATGCAGCCGTCGCTGTTCAAGATCGGCGGCGAGTTGCTTATGGGCTACGCTCGTCATCATGGTCCTGAGAATTCGTCGATGGAAATCCTCCGCTCAACGGACGATGGGGCCAGCTTCGGGGAGCCCGATTTTGTTTGGAGTCGCTGTGGCGAGCGGCGTTCCAGCACATTCAATTGCTTCGTTCCGCTCAAAGACGGCAGGGTGTTGATGCCCGTGCAATGCGGGACGGAGATCTTCAAGGCCAACGATCATCAGCGCGTTACCTGTTACATCAGCGAAGACCGTTGCCGAACCTGGCAGCGGCAGGAGGGAGTGATTGATCTGCCGATGCGCGGTGCAATGGAACCATCCGTGGCACAGTTGGATGATGGTGAGCTCATCTGTTCGCTGCGCACCCAGCTGGGCAGCGTTTTCATCGCCCGATCAGGTGACTGTGGGCACAGTTGGAACACGCCCCAGCCGTCTGGCCTCACCGCGCCGGAAGCCTGCACTTCGCTGGCAATGCTTCCCGGCACGCAGCGGCTGGTCCTGTTCTGGAACGGCGCGTCGTACGTTTACCCGCACCACCACTTTGGACCGCGCACGCCGCTCTCGGTCGCGGTCTCCGATGACCGTGGCTACACGTGGCGGCGTCTGGGCGATATCGAGACCCAGCCTCGCCATGAATTCACCAATCTCTCCTGCACCTTCCTACGCGACGGCCGAGCTGCGCTGAGCTACATGAGCGGGCCAGAGACGCCTGACGGCAACTTCAATCGCACCCGCCTGGAACTGCGATGCGCCCTGATATCAAGGGCGTTTCTGGAGTCCTGACCAGTAGGGAATGGATGGCTCTGGCCAATATGCAAAACAGGGGAATTCACACGAACGGTGGCAGCGCAGTTTTGCAGAAATTGAACTTGGAACGGTGGTCCTGCCTGTGACTTAATCTCACTCAATAAAACCAGAAGATATTTTGTGCTAATCGGAAAACGGATTGCTTGTGTTCATAATTTAATCCTCCTTCATTTGCGTTTCGTATTCCCTGAATTGCAAACATAAGAAATTGTTGTGGAAGCCAACAGGAGTAAATTGATCTTATGCGGAAATTAATAACAGCGACAATGACCCTTTGGATGATTTCGGCTGTGGTCTCCGCAGCCGGTCCCGCGTTCCCCGGACCACGGCCCGGTGTGGCACGGGTTTTGGTGGAAAACAACCGGATTGTTCTGGAGAACGATTTTCTGGCGGTACGATGGGATCTGACCGATGGCCTCCGTCTGGCCGAAGCGGTTGATAAGAGCAATGGTGCCACTTGGCCGCTTGGTCCGAGCGAATGTTTGCAGCTATTGGTCCATGAATCGCCCCTGCCGACACCGCAACTCCTATTGGGATCACAGCTGCAGCGAGTGGGTCAGCCGATTGTTACCAACACCACCGTCGATCACACTGCCGGGCGTCGGTCACGAACCTATCCCGGCAAACAGGTTGTGGTGCAACTGATCGATGCGGGTAAG
Source organism: Phycisphaerae bacterium (assembly GCA_963581115.1). Lineage (GTDB taxonomy): Bacteria > Planctomycetota > Phycisphaerae > Phycisphaerales > Phycisphaeraceae > CAUZOD01. The sequence continues at coordinate 2,587 of CAUZOD010000297.1, forward strand.
AACTTGACGATCCGGTGGCGTGCGAGTCTGCGCGATGAAGCGAATTATGTCCGACAGAGTGTGGAACTGATTGCTGGCGCAGACTGGGTGGAACTGGATGAGGTTACTTTGCTGGACCTGCCTGCCAGTGAGGCGACTGTATTTGGGACTGTGGACGGCTCGCCGGCGGTGGCCGGTCGCTGGTTTATGGGCTTGGAGCACCCGATGTCCAAGACCGAATTGGTCGCGGATTCAGCAGGCGCAGGCAAAGCCGAAGTCCAGCGGGTTCGTTGTAGTTACCGGTTTACGCCGCCTCTGGCCCCTGGAACACAGCAACACTACAGCGCTGTTCTGGGCCTGGCGCCGGAGGGCCAGTTACGCCGGGGGTTCCTCTATTACCTTGAACGCGAGCGGGCCTATCCGTATCGACCGTTTCTACATAATAATGTTGGTGAGGATGCCGGTCACATCTATTCAACCCTCGCGAAGAAGGACCGCGCTGCACTGGCAAAGTTTCGCCAGGAACAGGATATCTGGTGGCGGCAGGTTATTGAACAGTGGGGCCAGAAGTTTGTCCGCGACCATTCAGTGGTGATGGACTGTTTCGTCCATGACTATCTTTGGGATGACGAGAGCAAGATCTGGCAATTTCATGAGGGGTTTGGTCAGGGGTTCACCGGCCCGCGTCAAGAGGCGGAGAAATATGGTGCCACGCTGGGTGTCTGGCTGACCCCCTGGGCACGCACCGGTGGACTCGGCCGCGTTCAGGCGGGACCGGGTCTGGGGTTTGAAACAAACTTCGGGCTCGATTTCTGGGGAGATCCAGGTAGAGAACACGGATTGTCCCTGGTAGGGCCTCGCTACTTTGGCCGTTTTCGTGCGACCTGCGTCAATATGGTCCGCCGTTATGGCGTGGGCTATTTCAAGTTCGATGGTTTCGGTGCCGGCAACGTTGTCTCAGGTGCCGGCCCATATGTCAGTGAGGTTGCGGCATTGTTGCGAGTGATCTCCGAACTCAGATCACTTAAACCCGACGTCTTTATTAATGCCACTACCGGGACTTGGTCATCGCCTTTCTGGCTGCTTTGGGTCGACTCCATCTGGCGCCAGGGCCTGGACGTGGGAACGCTCGGTAAGGGGTCATCACGCCAGCAGTGGCTGACGTATCGGGACAGTGAGACCTATCACAATGGGTTGGTGCGGGGACCTTTCTACCCGCTGAGTTCGTATATGCTTCATGGGATTGAGGTCAACCTGAACAGTACGGGGGAAGGCAGGACACGGGTGGTGGGTCTGAAGACCGAGGACATGGTCGATGAGATCCGCTCATTCTTCGGTACCGGTACGAATTGCCAGGAACTGTACATCACTCCGGAGATGATGACGCCACGCTTATGGGAGGTGTTGGCGGAGGCGGCCAAGTGGTCGCGGACAAATCAGCACGTGCTGTTGGATACGCACTGGGTAGGTGGAGACCCATCGAAGCACCAGATCTAC
>CAUZOD010000298.1:0-4057 GCA_963581115.1 Phycisphaerae bacterium
CCTTGAATTTTCCGATATTCGCTGGAACGATCTGGCCGTGGAGCCAGTACAGTTTCGTGACGGACTGGCCATTGCCCCGGATCGACCTGGACATGGTATTGAGCTGGACCTGGAGACTGATACTGATCGTGATTTTAATCCCCTCCGGCGACTTTAATAGCGTCAGCAGGGGTCTTTTTTTATTTTAGTGGTGCTCGATGGTCAGTTTTTAGTAGGCGCTAGCTGGCGTGGGCGGCTAGATGCACTGGGCGTGACTACGTTAACCGTTTTTTGACAGCTTAAAACCTTACGCGGGCCAGTGTCAGCAGTCCGGTCAGGAACATGCTGGCCGGTTCGGGGACAAGGGTTAGATTGTTGGCGGAATTGGCCGAGACAGGAGATGCCTTCAGATAGGCCTCCAGGCTAGCTGCGTCAAAACCATGCTGCGCCACAGTCTGTCCGTCGTAAAGAGTTGTGCCGGGACTGAAGGTTGCGCTGGACAGGTTCGCGTAGATCAGGTACGCGTCGGTCAGGTTCGCGTTGGGTTCCAGGTTATTCCCGCTGTAGCCATGCGGGTTGCCGAATGTGTTCATGATTGGATCAACGACAGTCCCATCCGTTTTTTTATAACTCGCCGCTTGGGCAATAGAACTAGTAAGCAACGTCACGAAAACAACCAGTAAAGCAAACCTGTACATTAGCTGTCTCCGAGAACAAAAACGGTTGACTGATAGAGGTTTCGATTCCCATCCCACTTGACTGATAGAGGTTTCAATTCCCATCCCACTTGGGGACAGTTAAATAGGACTCATGCCAATAAAAAAAGGCGTCAACCCTCTGCATAAATCGCAGAGCACTGGCGACTTTCTTTCACTTTGGTGTATTGTCTGACTCATTAGGCTGACCTCTCCTCTCGAATGTATCAGAACCAAAGAAGCTTTTTAAGTATCTGGGCTATTTTTTGTGGCCAATCAGCACTGTTCTGCTGATTTGTTCAAGGAGGGGCTGACCACCCCCCCCGATATTTGTACCAGGGTGAGTAAGAGAATCGAGGGTTAAGTAACTCGGCTGTGTTCTGAAGACGCAGGCGTAGCCGTTACGTACACCACCAAGCCCCATCAGCAATGATCACCCGGACTTCGGCTGGACGCCTGTCCGCCTGAGGCCGTCCGGTGCAAACATAGTCGTGGAAGTGACCGGGGCTCTGACGGATTCACCGTGTCGACACGCGGGGGATGGTCTGAACGAGGTGGCCACGGGGGCACCCTTGCCCCACTGGCAGCCCCAATTTTGCATATACCGTCCCAGGAATTTTTTTCGCCGAAAATGCCGGTGGCAACTCGATCAATCGGCAAACGCGTCGTAGCAGTCGGGGCGTCCTGTTTAAATCTACGTCGCGAGAGATTCGCGGCCAAAGATGTGCGTCAGCAACGCGGCACCAAGCCCCAGCAGCAGAAGCGTACTTGGTTCGGGGATGGATTGGCCAGGATCGTAGCTGCCGCCTCCTGTGGCACTGAAGTTCGGCAGGAAGTAAACAGATAAGTCGGTTATGTCGATTTTCCAGTCGCCGTTGAAGTCGCCCTGACGAACTGTTTCATGATGGGCATCTCCCTGCTGCTGTTTTTCGGCGTAGCGGTGCTGGTGGTAATTTTCGGATGGCGGGACCTGCGCGACTTGTACACGCGGCTTTATTCGGATGAAGACCCCGCAAAGCCTGATTCATCGAAGAGGTGATACGTATGGATGTAATGACCGTCACAGGTGGTGTTGCCCGTGATGCACTTGGCGTGGTATTGCCGCACGAACACTTGTTTATTGATCTTCGCAACCAGTTTACCGAGTTCGAGGATCCGGAAAAGCAGGCGATCAGCCAGCAGTCGCTGTGCATGGAGAACCTGGGAACAGTACGTATGAATCCTTATGCCATCAAGGATAACCTTTTGCTGGACGACGTTGGCATCGCGGTACAAGAGGCTGAGCATTTCAAGAAACGTGGCGGTAATACCATCGTCGATTGTACTTCGATTGGAATTAACCGTGATCCAGTCAAGCTGCGCAAACTCGCGCAGGAAACTGATCTGAACATCGTGGCCGGTTGCGGATATTACACTTACGACACCCACCCCGATGGGATCGATGACTAGTCTGCTGAAAAAATTGCCGATCACGTGCTGTGCGACATGCTCGACGGCATCGACGGGACGGGGATCCGGGCAGGCATTTATGGCGAAATTGGCACCAGCGATCCTATTCGGCCGAGCGAAGAAAAATGCCTGCAGGCCACCGTGATTGCCTTTGAGAAGAAGCGGGCCGAGGTACAAGTTCACACGTTCCCCTGGGCACAGGCTGGCCTCGAAGCATCGCGTCTCTTAATCGATGGGGGGGTTGACCCAGGCAAGATCGTGATTTGCCACACGGACATCGAGTTCGATGTTCCGTATATCGTGTCGTTGCTTCGCCTTGGGGTGAACATCGAGTTTGACAACTTCGGCAAAGAGTTTTTCATTCTCAAGGAGGATCGCGGTTTCGCTGGAGGAGTCTTTGCCCGAGACATCGAACGGGTCCGGCTGATCATGGATCTGCTGGAGCAGGACTACGAGAAACAGATTCTTGTCACGAATGACATCTGCTTGAAATCGATGCTGCGAGTTTACGGTGGAACCGGGTATGATCATATCCTTTGCAACATCGTGCCGATGATGAAGGGTGAAGGCATCTCTGAAGAGACGATCGACACCTTTCTCAAAGAGAATCCGGCAAGAGTGTTGTGTGACTAGCTGCCATGATGCGGGGCCCCGTTGTTAAGCGATCTGAATCGAATGGCACATGATGCCGTCGCCATCAGGTTAGATAGTTAAGAGCGGTCAAGGCGTAGATCCGCGCGCAGGCGAAAATGCTTGAGACTTCCACACATTCATCAGGCGAATGTGCCAAGGGTAGCAGGCCTGGACCAAAGGCGGGGATCGTTGGAATTCCAGCCGATACAAACCAGCACGCGTCGGTCGCCGCGGGAAAACAGCCAATCGGTGGTACTTGTGGCAACACTTCGCCGCAGGCAGCTTGCAATGCCGCTACAAGCGGGTGATCGTGCGGGAAGCTTACCGGGTTAATCCAGGTAGAGGGGACCGACTCCCACACCAGTTCGGCCCGCAAATCAGGGTCTTGCCGCAGTTGTTGTTCCAGCCACGACTCTAGTTCGGCATGGGTTTGCTCCCTGGTGCTCCCCGGCGGAACGCGCAAATCGCATCCGAATTCTGCCAACCCGGGTACGACACCAAAAAAGACACCACCTTCGAGCGTCACCCCTGCGTTCATGGTAGCGCCTGGCTGCTTGAAGTCGTGGGCGAGGTGGCAAATCAGTTCGGCGGCCTTGACGCTGGCATTTGTGGCGTCGAATTCGTCGCTCAGGCTACTGTGCATTTGATCGCCATGGACGCGGATACAGAAGCAACATAACCCACGACTGTCGAGCGCGATGCATTCCAACTCGCGCCGAATCCCGCACGCCTCGCCGATTAGAATACCGTCTGCGGTGATATGACCGTTGTCGGCCAGGAACTTGGCACCCTGCTCGCTGCCACCTTCCTCATCGGCAGAGGCCAATAAATGCAACTCGCCTGCAAGTTCTCCGCTTACCTGGGCGACCGCGGCGGTGGCATAAACCATGGCTGCAACGGCGCCCTTCATGTCAGTCGATCCGAGGCCAAAAAGCTTTCCGTCCTGAATCACTGGATCGAGGGGATCGCGTTTCCACTCATCACGGTTCCCCGTTGGCTTCGTATCCATGTGGCCGTTGAGAACCAGCGTGGGCCCACGAGCAGCGCCTTTAATCTTCAGCAAAAGATTCGGGCGTTCTGGCTGTGAGGCGATGACTTCCGCCTTACCGAGCCGCAGTGAGTCAAGCTCCTGTTGAATCCTTGCGGCCACGGCCCGCTCATCACCCGGTGGCGTTGGGCTCGGTGTTGCCACCAAATCTCGCACAAATTGCAAGAGTGCGTCTTCTCGGGTGCTGAGATAGTCGAGAACAACTTGTTCGTTCATTACTTCGTTCCCGTTGTTCGGTTCAGTTCTTTTAGGC
>CAUZOD010000299.1:0-4053 GCA_963581115.1 Phycisphaerae bacterium
TTCAAGCTCGTCTGGGACATACAACTGCAGCACCCGCACGTGACGTGCAACTCGCTTCACATCATCTTGGTAGTCCTTGGTCTGCTCGTATAACAGTGCCAAGAGACGATAGAAATTCAGCGCCTCGACCCAATTGGACTTTTCCTCGGCCTGTTGCGCTGCGATCTTCATACGGAAGACCAAAGTCTGGAGCCGCTGATCCTCGAGCAAGGAATCTGGGGCTTTGGCCAAGCTGTGCGCATCGATGCCAACCGCCATTGCATCCTCAAGCGTACCCCAACGAGCCTCAGATTCTTCAGAATCCTTCGCCTCGGCGGCATCAGCCTCGATCTTGAATCGCCCGTCGGCGAGAAACGTGTCGATCTTCACCATCGCCTTGTCGAAATCGCTCTGACGTTTTTCTGCCCGCCGCGTGTCGTTGGTCTTATACCGCTCAATGGCCTTGATCAACTTGGCCGCCACGGAATCCTCGGGAAACGGTTGCTCCTGAAGTTGCCGCTGCACCTCGTTAAACCGTCCATCCTTAGCCAGGGATGAGAGGCGAGAGGGAATAAGCTCCGTGGCTTCCCCCGAAGGCAGGAATATTCCAAGGCACACCAAGACCCAGACTGCCGCACCCCCGCCCCAACTATGAGCGTAAATGTTTATTTTCATGTGCAACTCGATCCCACCATTTCTAGCACACGCCCCTAGTCCTAGAAAGCTACAAAGTGCCGCAACGAACATCCTCAAAGGTAAAGAATCTCGCCTCCAGAATGGTCATCATCAGCCGAACGACCATGTCAAGCCGATTCTTTCTTCTTCGCAATATCCAACTCGGCCAGTGTCTTTTCGCCGGCAACTGCAGATTCATCGATAACATACTTGGCCCCCTCGCCCCCGATCTCGGGTAAATCGTACATCAGGTCGAGCATCAATTCCTCCATGACACTACGCAGAGCCCGCGCCCCGGTCTCGCGAGAAATGGCTTTGCGAGCCAGAACCTGCAGGGCGCCATCGGTGAAACCGAGTTCGGCGTCTTCAATGCCGAAGAAATGCTGATACTGGCGCACCAGAGCGTTCTTCGGCTCGGTCAAGACCCGCACCAGCATGGCTGTGTCGAGCGGAATCAGCGGCGTGATGATTGGCAAACGCCCAATCAACTCAGGAATCATTCCGAACTCGAGAATGTCCTGGTGGGTGACTTGAGTAATAACATACGCCTTGTCGTCTGTCGGGTCATCGATCGACTGCTCGGATGCAAAACCAATCGACTTTCGGCCGAGACGTTTGCGGATCAGGTCTTCCAAACCCACGAACGTGCCTGCGCAGATAAATAGGATGTTCGATGTGTCGAACTGGATGTACTGCTGTTCGGGATGCTTACGACCTCCCTGGGGCGGCACATTGGCAACGGTACCTTCAAGCATCTTCAGCAGCGCCTGCTGAACGCCTTCACCGGAGACGTCGCGGGTGATGCTCACATTCTGCGTGGTTCGACCAATCTTGTCGATCTCATCGATATAGATGATTCCGCGTTGGGCGGCCTCTAGATCGTAGTCGGCGGCCTGAAGAAGCTTCAGCAGCAGATTCTCAACATCTTCGCCCACGTAACCGGCCTCGGTCAGCGTGGTGGCGTCACCGATGGCGAACGGCACGTTGAGTGTCCTCGCCAGTGTTCGAGCCAACAGTGTCTTGCCCGACCCCGTGGGGCCGAGCATCAGCACGTTGGACTTGTCGATCTCGATGGGAATATCTTTTTCAGCTGTACTGAGCCGTTTGTAATGATTGTGTACGGCCACAGATAAGGCCCGCTTTGCGATGTCCTGCCCGATCACGTACTGATCGAGAAACTCTTTGAGTTGACGGGGCGTCGGGATCGAACCCAATGTCGTGCCACCAACGTGCACGCGTTTCTGCTCCTGCTTGAAGATGTTCTGGCACAACTCCGTACAGTTCGCGCAGATATAGACGTCATTGGGCCCCTCCACCATAGGACCAACTTCGCGTGAACTCTTGCCACAAAAGGAGCAGGTCGTCACCCGTCGACCCTTGAAGCCGCCATTTCCAGACTCAGAACAGGAACTTAAGTTTCCGGAGTCCGTGCCACTGCCGCCATTTTTCGCATTGGACATCTGCAAATTCCGATCGGATGGCGGATGAAAACCGGATCCTCCGGAGCCAATTCAACGATCTTCGTAACCGCCTCCGATAGGGGCTTGATCGTCCAAAATGGCTCTGACCCTTAGTCGTCACACGGCAGTCAGTTCCATTAACAAACCAAATCCCAATATCACGATTCCACTGTATATATTCTAATCGATTCAGCCCAAGTCGGGCGCCCAATTCGTCTAAAAACACTCATATTCACCGTAATGTTTCATCCTCCTCCGGCGGAGAACTGTCACCGTTCATCTTATCGGAGTAGCCTGGCAAATTCTCGTGTTCGGTGTCGGCATCATCTGATGTTGAATCCACACCCATAGTTCCCATGGTGGCCAGCCCACTTGCCAGGACGAGACGCTTTGCCGTTTTAAATTCTTCGTCGGACATTTGGCCTTCTTGGTGCAAACGCCGAATATCGGACAGTGTGAATCCATCAGTACTCGACAGGTTGCCGTGTGGTCCGATTATCAGTCGACGAGCAATCCACGCCACAATCACAATCAACACCACTAGGGCAACCAGGACCGCCAGTATCATGAGAATCTCACCGGTCGTCCTTAAATTGATTTGTGTAGTAAGTATTACCCAACGCATCTTGGTAGCGCCCAGGATGATTTTCTCCGCTAAAATTCGCACTGAACCCAAGCAGACCAATGTGGCCACCTGCAACCCGCACCGTGGGATGGCGCCGATATCAGGTGGACTTCTTCGACGTTGTCTTCTTACGAGTGGTTTTCTTTACCTCCTTCTTGACAGTTGACTTCCGCTTGGTCTTCTTCTTTGGTGGCGCCTCGCTGGTTACTTCGGTCACAGCCGCGTTCTCGAGAATTTGATCTAATGTCGACTGCTCACGGATCTGGAGATAAAGCTGCTCCAGTTCACCTCGCTGCTGCATCTGCTGCCGAAGTTTCTCGGGGCGCCGGCCCTGCTGAACTGCCATCATCGCAACCCGCCCGTTGATCTCGTTGGTGCTCACCTCAATCTCAAGATCCTTGGCCGCCTGATCAAGAATGAAGAATAGCTTTAACTGCTTCCGTGCCACGGATTCGGACTCGGTACGTCTCTCGGCAATCTGCTGGTCAACCTCGCTCTCAGATACCCCGCGATACATCAGTTCCAAACGTTGGCGATGGATCGTTCGCTCTACCTGCCGACTGGTCAGGCCCTCGGGTAATTCAAGATCCACCAACTCCAGCAGTTGCTTGTTGATCTGCTCGTGCATATCGGCCTGCTGCTGGCGCTGCTTCTGGCCTTCCAAACTCTCCTTGAGGCGTGACCTCAACTGCTCCTGTGATTCAACACCAAGTTGCTCCGCAACAATCTCCAACGATGCAAGCTCGAGCCTCTCTACCTTGCTGATATTGGCCCGGATGGTGATTGGTTGATTGCGAATCTTCTCATTTTCATGGCTTTCAGGCCCATCCATCGAGAATTCGATCCGGTCACCAACTGCCTTGCCATTGAGGCGATGACCCATGTCCTCCACAAGGATCCCTGCAACGTGTCCCTTATACTGTCGATCCTTGCCGCTAGCGTAAATCATGGCCCCAGGCAGATGGAGGACCTGTTCAGCATCATCGCCCACATCTTGTCCGGCCAAGACAAGCACGTCTGCCTGTACGAAGTCCCCGTACTCAACCTTGGCTCCTGAAATCTCGACGGACTTCCCAAACCGCTCTTGCAACTGTTCGATCTGATTGTCCACGTCCTTATCGGTAACCGCAGCAGCGGTCTTAGTGACCTTGAGCTTTGAAAAGTCCGGCAGTGTCACCTGCGGTGAAACTTCAACTTCAACGGCAAAAGTCAGCGGCCCGGCATCGGGTAGCTCGATCGTGTCCAAATCCTTGATGTCAGGACCACCAATCACCTTGATCTGAACATCTTCCACTGCCTGGTCGTAGCATTCAC
>CAUZOD010000300.1:0-4046 GCA_963581115.1 Phycisphaerae bacterium
GTCGGATCGGACATGGTCAACTCCGTGCGTGGTCGCGGGCGTCCCTGCGAAACAAGTAACACCCGGTATGGTACGCGCTTCAGAGACCATTCGCCAAGAGCTTATTCGCTGCGGTCGTCAATCGGGTAGGACTCATTCAGGTCTGATCGGCGCCGGCTGCCCAATGCCCCGTCGATCTTCGGGCCGGGCGCCCCACCGGACGTTATATTCGGGCTGCCGACAGATGGCGGGTTCACATCGGCATCGTGGTGTACGGCGGGCGGTGGAAACTATCGCTACTTCTTTTTGCGATTTGACTTTCGTCTCCATCCAATTAGTAGCCCGTAGGGGTAAGAAACTCAGCCGAGATCAGATCCCGGGGAAGATAGGGGAAAGCCAGACAGAGTTCGGTCAGTTTTCAGTCGACGAGCCGAGGCCGCACCACCGCTGGCTGATAGGAATTCCAATTCAGGCCGCCGCCTCGTATTGGAATTCCTATCAGCCACCAGCCCAACGTTTTTTGACCTGGGCGTTCCCTTCATCGATAGCGATCGAGCAGGTTGCCAGCCCGCCGATTCCGGCACGGGTCATGCTCCTTGATCCGGCATCGGCTGGAACGTACCCCCAGGAGCCGTCATCATTTTGCGCGGCCCGCCAGTAAGTCTGCGCCCGTTTTCAGGTTTGGGGCTTTACTTTCGCACCCACACGATGAGCACTCGTAGAGTGCCAGTACTGCGAACTGAGCGTTACTGTTGTCGCCGCCCGGATCGGGGCCCGACCAGGCGTCCCGATTTACACCTGCTGAATTACAGTGCGCGGGCGACTCGTGTTCCCTCCAGGAGCGCGTGGTGGAGTTTGCGGGGTGCCACGCAGTCGCCGGCCACGTGCAGTTCGCCCACCCGGCCTTTGAGCTCGTGGTAAAGACCGTCCAAGGCCCGACCACCCGCGGCCAGAACTACCGTGTCCGCCGGCGAGTTTTGGATCTGTCCGGAATAGATGTTTTCTATCGTCACGCTCTGCGGTTCGATTGCGGCCACCCGGCTGTGTGGTGTTACGTCAATGCCTTTGCTAAACAGCCGCTCATAGAGGGGGACCAGCGTGGTGATTCCGATGTCAAGGCCGGCGTAAAAATGACGGGTGACAACGGTCACCTGCTTGCCTTGGTCGAGCAGGAACTCGGCTGTGCTCAAGGCCTGGTGCTGCGCCTCTTCATCGACGAGCACAATTCTTTGTCCCGTTTCGACAAGCTCCTGAAGCACGTCCCAGGCAGTGAGTACGTGGGCCTGGTCCATGCCGGGGATTTCCGGGACGTGTGGTCGTGCACCGGTGGCGACCACCACGGCGTCCGGAGGGTCGGCCAGGATCCAATCGACCGTGGCCTTCCTGCCCAGGCAAACCTGGACATTTAATCGGTCAAGCTCGCGCTGCTGCCACTGGATGAATTCGGACAGGTCCTGCCGCTTGGGCGCACGGGCGGCGATGGCCAACTGGCCTCCGAGATGGTCATTCATTTCCAGCAGCGTAACCTGGTGCCCGCGTTCGGCGGCGACCCGGGCGGCCTCCATTCCGGCAGGCCCCCGCCGACCACCAGTACTCTTTTGCTGGTCTCAGCCGGTTGAAGATCGGCCAGCTCGTTTTCTCTTCCGATGATCGGATTGATGCTGCAGGTGATGGATTTGCCGAAATAGAGGCGATCGATGCAATCCTGGTTGATTCCGACACAAAGACGGATTTCGTCGAGCCGGCCCTGGCGGGCTTTGTCAGGCATCTGGGGATCAGCAATGATGGCCCTGGTCATTCCGACCAGATCCACCTTTCCCTGGGCTAGCAACTGGTCTGCCAGGACCGGGTCGATCACCCGGCCGGCGTGGAGGACCGGCATGTCGTTAACTGCCGCCTTGACCTCGGCAGCCAGATCGACAAATGGCGCCGGCGCGTCGTACATGCTCGGAAAACCCTTGTACAGAACGTGTACGTCCTGGCCGGCGCCGCTGATAACGTTCAAGTAATCGATGCAGCCGGAGGCGGCCATGGTGCGTGCGATTTCGAGGAGTTCCTGCTGATCGAGACCGTCCTTGCCCATTTCGTCGCCAGACATGCGAAGGCCGACCACGAAATCATCTCCCACCTGGCTGCGGACTTCCTCCAGGACCTCGAGAGCGAAGCGCAGGCGGTTTTCCAGGCTGCCGCCGTACTCGTCGGTGCGCTGGTTGCTGAGCGGCGACCAGAACTGGTCGATGAGTTGATTCCAGGCGGCAACGATTTCAACGCCGTCCAGACCGCCGTCTTTACAGCGGCGAGCGGCCTGTCCGAAAGCAACGACGATCTCTCGGATGTCCGACCCTTCCATGGCGTGCGGCACTTCCCGATGGTAGGGCTCTGGAATCCCCGAAGGTGCCAGGAGCGGCTGCCAGTCCTCCACGTCCGAGGCGTTTCGACGACCCATGTGGGTCAACTGGGTAATGACTGCCGTGCCGTGGGCGTGAACCGCATCGGCCATGCGCCGGTATTGGCTGATGATGGAATCGTCATGGTTGCAGATCATCGCCCAGGCCGCAGCCGGAGAACTGGGATGGACACTCGATGACCCGCCAAAAATGGTCAGTCCCACACCGCCCTTGGCTTTCTGGACATGATACTGAATGTAGCGTTCGGTGATTTTCCCGCCTTCGGCGTAGGCTTCCAGGTGGCCTGTGCTGACGATTCTGTTGCGCAAGGTGACGTTGCGCAATTGGAAAGGAGTGAACAAGTGTTGAAACCGGGTACTCATGGTTGAGCGCTTTCGTCCAAGGAAACTCACCGCTTATTCAGCAGGATAATCGTTACCATATACCGCGAATTTTCCACGCGTCCAGCCTGGCAAGGGAAATTCTTCTACAGCAGCATCCGCATAGCGGCGGAAGGCCAAAGGCACGGTTTCACACTAAATGGTGTCCCAAGCCCGGCAACATGACATCCAAAGTTGTACGAGATGCTATTGATGAACGTCTAGATAGACTTGGTGTTGAATCGGTAGACCTGTTGCAATTTCATTGGTGGACGTACCAGCATCCAGGATATTTAGATGCTATCGAGGGTCTCATGCTGGCACATCAATCGGGTCGGATAGCCAATATTGGTTTGACAAATTTCAATGTCGATCATTTATGGGTTCTCCTTGGTCAAAAGGTTCCGATTGTGTCTAACCAAGTAGTGGTCTCAATGTTAGATCAGCGCGCTTTAGAAGAAATGACCGATGTCGCTATGAAACACAATGTCAAGTTACTCGCATATGGTGTATTAGCAGGCGGGTTTCTTTCGGAACGATGGCTAAACAAACCCGAGCCCAGAGATTCAGAATTGAATGACTGGAGCAAAATGAAATATAAGCGGTTTATAGATGAGACCGGAGGCTGGGAAAATCTGCAAAGTGTTTTGCGGGCGCTAAAATCTGTTTCACTGCGTTACGGGGTTTCAATCGCCAATGTGGCGACTCGTTGGGTTCTGGATCAACCAGCTGTGAGTGCAGTAATAATTGGGGCACGGCTGACTGAGAGTCAGCATCGCCAAGATAATCTTGCATTTTTTCTTTTGTTTTAGATGAGGAAGACAGGGGTGTATTAGCAGAATCGATGGTTGGCACTAGTCGATTAAGAGGTGACTGTGGTGATGAATATCGGGAACCACCGTTTTTGACTGCGTCTGGTGATCTAAGTCACCATCTCGATTCTTTACCTAGTGTTTACGAACCAATTGCTGTACCCGGAAAAAGCGACCGGACTCAAGTGTTCAGTGGTACCAAGTGGGAAAAAATCTGTGGGCATTCTCGAGCGGTGCGAATTGGAAATCGCATTCTGGTCAGTGGCACGACAGCAACTCATGGACAGGATGTGATTGTTTGTCGTGGAGATGCACGGGGGCAGGCGGTATATATTCCAGACAAGATCAAGGCCAGTGTTATGTCTCTCGGTGGATCACTGTCAGATATCGTCCGTACACGAGTGTATCTGCAGAACGCGGAAGACTGTGAAGCCGTATCCCTGGTTCACGGCCGTTATTTTGGTGAAGTATGTCCTGCAAATGCGACT
>CAUZOD010000301.1:0-4041 GCA_963581115.1 Phycisphaerae bacterium
GCCGGAATCCCACCTTTAGCAATCGAGATGTAGGCCGGCAATCCATCGGATTGCGCATGAAAACTTGGAAGCGGACCCAACTCATGGGATACAATCGAACCGATTGACGGCGCCTGTATCGGGCCGACACTTCGCCAGCCTGTTTGCATGTGGTAGATGGCCTGGTTGTGCTCCAGTTCAATACCCTTCATCGAACGGATCACTGCTATTTTGTGCGCCTGATCTGCCAGTCGGGGTATTGCCTCCCCATAGCTGACTCCGTCGACCGTTGTCGGTATCGCCTTCAGATGCAAAGCGAGTTCTTCATCGGACGACTGCTTGGGATCAAACGATTCGCACTGAAACGGCCCCCCGTCCAACCAGAGAAAAATAACGGACTTGTCATTGCCAACAGGCCTGGTTGTTCCACCGGCAAATGCTGACGGCAAAGTAGGACCAAGCATCGCCCCCAATACGGTTCCCAGGGAACTTTTTACCATGCCCCGGCGCGTCAGCATCCCATGTGCCAACTGCCCCCCGGCATGATGTCGATGATTACAACCCATACAAAAACCCGTTTGCTAAAATACCACCTGTCCGGCAATTGCCTGCCGGGGACTTTACCACGTGTCTCTCATAACAATTTATACAACTGGCCCGCCGTACTCACATTGACTGAAATTCGTTTGTTTGAATCAAGGCCCACAAAAGGTCGCTTATCTTAAACTCGGCATTCTCTTCCATCATTGCCAGCACCTCTTGAGATTCTTCAACCCCCGGCAAACGTGCAAGAACCGTTAAATATGCCTGCTCAATTTTCGCCTGACTTGACTCGAGCGACTCGATTTCTGCAACGCTTGTTCCCTGGCTAAGCGACTCGGCTAACAACGCACCATTCATTTTCATCAACGCTTCGCTTGTCGGGCTCATTTCTGTTCGCGCACCGGAACGGTGCCCTGATAGATTTTGTCCGAAGGTAATGTATGTTTGCCTTGTTTTTTTCTGTTCTTCCCGCTGCTGATCCGTTAGCGTTGGCCCGCTTTGAACAAAAGCACCGGGAGGAGCAGGCAGCCGGTCCGCATAATGCGGAAAGGGGCCGGCACGCAATTCTTTTTCTCCTTGAATTAAAAGCTCCTGGCGTTGATCGATACGGTGAGCCGTTTCTTCTTGCAGAAGACCCCGAACCTGTTCGCCCACAAGATAAATAGCTTCCTCCCGGCCCGTTACGCGCAGTACAGAATTGCACCATTGGTCTGAATTCAATCTGCGTTGCCTGGCTGCATGCCACATTTCCTGCGCAGCAGGTTCGTCGCTGAACTCCAATTGAAATAGCCTGCTAAGTACAATCGTGCGAATTAACCACTTGGTGTCGAATTCACGGACAACCAATTTTTCGGCAATTTGCTCAAGCAGAGCAGGGTGTCGCACTGGCTTGCCTGGCGCAAACCCATCGGCACGATCCACAAAGCCACGTCCAGTCAGTTCAAGAAAATAGCGGTTCACAATGGCCCTGGCCATATTCTGTCTCTGTGGCCCCGTTAACCAATCAGCAAACAACTCGCGGCGGGTCTTGGAACCCTCATCTGCCCGGGGCATCGGCTCTCCGCCCAAAGGGGTCGGAATCATCGTCTGCGGACCCTGCGGTTCAGGCATTTGAACCTCGCCGGTGTCTACATCGACCAGTGCACGATTTTCTCCCCGCGCTCCATCAATTGCCGCATCTCCCCCAGGAAGTGTGCTAATACTTTGCTCACTTCGCCCAATATCCGGAAACCTTTCAGCAAATCGTTCTGCAGCCACCACGTTAGGATCCCACATTTCGATCCGCCCAAAAAAAGCGGAAAGCCCCCAGTAAGATTCCCGCTTGTACTGCTCCACGTAGGGATCGTCATGACACTGTGCACATGCCAGGTTGGTACCTAGAAACAGCCGCATGGCTGCCTCGGCGTACTCGTTGGACTCGCCGTCGAAAAAGATGCCGAAGTTAGCGCGGCCGTCCCTTTGAATGGCACCCTGCGTTGCCACTAAATCACGGGCCACAACATCCCATTTGCGATTCTCAGCCAAACTTGCCCGCAGGTACTGATAAAGGGAAACAAAATCAGTTCCCTGTCCAACGCTTTCACGCAAATCGACAATCCACTGACGCTGACGGAAGGCCCAGTAGTCAGCGTAACGGCTTTGCTTGAGCAATTCATTGACCTTCACCTCACGCTTGTCAGTAGCCAGGTCTCTATTAAATGCAAGGACTTCGTCCGCTGTTGGCGGCATACCAATCAGGGCAAGGCTCGCCCGCCGCAGGAAGGTTACATCGTCGACCACCGCTGCAGGATCAATCTCGGCTCCCTGCCATAGCCCGGCCAAATAAAGGTCAATCACCGGCGCCGCATGCCGGGCATCACCTCCCGCGAGCCGGCTATGTGGAAGAACGGCCGGAGCGGCGCTGGCCCATTGCGGGGCATACATTCCGATTGCTAAAGCTGCCAGCCACGCCCGCGTGAAAAGTGTAACCGTCAGGCCTGGCAAAAGTCGCACCGGGTACGGCAAGGACTCCCCACGAACAGCAGCCTGCGTGCCCCCTTGAATTCTCACAGTAGCTCCCGTGAATAAACACCAGTGGGTTGCCAGCATGAGCAACCGGCAACAAGCACACGTCGCCAAAATACCGCTAAACCTTACTTTTTCAGTCTATCTGCTGATGATAATACGGTCAAGCTGACATGGTGTTCGCACAGGTCCAATCACCGGGAAAGGGAGTGGTGGCGGAGAAGTTACAGCAATACGAGAGGCGTTAAAACAGCCGGCGACGGCCACAACGTCGCGATTTCCATTTACAGGAATTACTCGGCCGCTACCGTACCCACAACTTCAATGATGTATCCGTTCGGGTCCCGAAAAAAGAGTCGTCGGTGAGGTGTGTTAGCGACCCCTTAAAGGGGTCGCTGAGGGGTGGTAATCCCCTCTCCTGAAGTGTCCACCAGAGTCCTCCTGTATTCAGGGGATTCCCGAGAAGGACTCGTTGAGGGGTGTGGTAGATATCAATCCCCTCCCTCGTTCCGAGTCTGGTCATTGCCGCAACGCGGATCTCACTGTGTGTTGCGGAGCGCGACAACTACACCGCAATGTGCGCGCGATACTTTGTTTATAGTTATCACTCTTAGGACAGTTCGATTAGTTAGCGTGAGAGTGTTCAAAACGTGCGCGCGAGTAACTTGCAATTCTTGCAAAAGCCAACCGCGATTGTGTGAACAACGACTGCCAATGTCCGACTACGTCCCATACGGCTGTAACCGATTTGACTTTATCCAGATCGATGGTAAAAAAAACATATCTTTCAAAAGTCGAAACCGCCGACTGCACGAAGCAGTCGGATCTTGGGACAACAGCGATTTACGGATACGAAGTAATTTAGTTTTTACGGCAGCAATTTTGGATGCCGTTTCATCGGTCTCTTGGTGGCGACGATGCCTTCTGGCACGCCAACAAGTGTTCTTTGCTTTCAGCTGACCGTGTGTCGTATGCAGGGTTGGCGTCAGCGCAGTAGAGAAAGGATTTGTCTTATGGACACACTTCCCCCTCAAGTCGAACCAGAGTGTAAAGCGGCGTTGCTGGACGTTCGGGCTGTTGCACAGTTACTCAAGTGTTCGACACGCCATGTCTACCGGCTTGCAGACGCCGGCCAGATGCCGTTGCCCACTAAGCTCGGCGTACTCAACCGCTGGGTCCAGTCAGAAGTCGAGAGTTGGATTGCCTCTGGTTGTCCGTCAAGCGAACCAGACAGCGATGCCAGCTAGAGATCACGTGGGGACATCCTTGTTGGTGATTCCCCTTCACACAGTCGCTCCACCGCCCAACAGGCGGTGGAGGATGAATCAGTTTTAAAAAGGAAAAGTACAATGAGTCGCAGAGGAGAGCATGATGCTAAACCAGAGGCCGTGAAGGACAGGTTGCTTGGAGCCGCTGAGGCTGCAAGATACCTGTACATTTCCCCACGGAAACTCTGGCAACTGTCCAACACGGGCCAGTTGCCGAGAGTGAAGATTGGTGGGTGCGTTCGGTACA
>CAUZOD010000302.1:0-4035 GCA_963581115.1 Phycisphaerae bacterium
GCTCGTGGTATGTGGCGTGCTACGTCGTGGGCGAATAGCCACATTCTTGCCGCGGTTCCGGGCGCGAATCGTCGTAATACCTGGAACCGTACAGCCGGATGCGGGGGTCGCTCGTGGCTACGACATACGATCGTGACATCATGACTCCGATCGGCCAGATGGCTGGCCAACCGGTTGATGATCTGCTCAATCCCACCGGTATGTCTGTGGCGCAGGTGAACGAGTGCAATCCGCATAGCCCACCATCATAACCCGTTAACTGAGGAACGAGGGTCATTCGGTCAGGGTTCAGGTCCTGCTCTCGTAATGGGAAAAGAAATCAGGATCTTCGCGGTAGATTGTGTTCACGAGGTCCGTGTCAAGCTGGTCTGCCCACTTGTGGTTAGCATTTTTCAGCTTGCTTGGAATTGACTTCTCAAACGAGTCGATCCACCTCAGACGACAGCGTGTTGCCACATCGCGCACGGTTTGAATAGGATCATCGCACAATGTTTCGTAGTGCACGGATAGGAACCGTTCTCCCAGTGTTGGGCTCTGGGTCTCTATTGTACGGGTGACATGTCGGTAAATGCGAGCTGCGATGATTTCAGGGACAGTGTTATCCATCGATTCCCAGCGGGGAATCCGCACCCCGAACCAACCCCCGCCGCGGCGCCGCCGCTTCAGGATACGTGCAGTCGTGGAATGGACCACCGCTCGCCAATCCCTGATTACGTGGATGTAGATCCCCCCGGGGAAGATCTGTTCCAGCCAGGCCAGGCGCAGCGACAACCGGGGGTACTTCGCGAGGAATCGTGAAGCGCCTCGTAGGTGAAGAATGTTCTTGATGGAGGTTCTGTACCACTGGGCTATTACAGGGGTGGCATCTTTGGCGGTCAGGACGTCATCATCTGCATTCCAGAAACGGTCCCAGATCTCCTGGGCTTCTCGCGGATCATCCGGCATGCCCAGTCCGGTCAGCAGGTGGGCGAATGTCGGCCAGTTGGCCAGGCGCCGATTGGCTAGGTTGTAGTATCCCAGGTCCGGGTGTCGCCCCAGGATCCGATACAGCAGGGTGGTGCCGCTGCGATGGGGACCAATGATGAAGATGGGGCGGTCGATTGACATGGCAGATTCGGCACCATGGGGTGGCCGTGGACATATTTATTTTACATCGTGTCGGCGAACTGCAGTTGCGGGTCGCTTGCGAGCCAGGCGGACAGATCACGACCGGTCATCTTCTCCAATCGCTGGATCTGGTCCCGGTAGGCATCGGTCAAGTACGCACGTAGAGAATCAGGCATGCCCCCATGAGAACCGCGGTTGATCACTCGCGACAGTTCCGGGACAAAGCAATCATTGACACCGACGTATCGATAAATCTCACGGGCCAGTTCCTGTGGCCGGACCAGGATGTCATCGTAGAAGAAGGTGCCCATGTGCGGAAATCTCTCACGCCAAATGGCGAGCAGGTCTGCGTAGCAGCCTTGGGTACGGATCCAGCGACCGTCGTCGGCGAACATTCGTTTGAAGGGCACCACCCGTTTTCGGTTCCGTTCGCGTCGTCGGCGCCAGTACCAGTAGTGTGACCAGGCACGGTCGACGGGATTTCGGAATATTGCAAACACTTTTACACTGGGGTACCGGATGGCCAATTCGTCCCGTGCTCTAGGATAGCGACGCCAGAAATAGAGTTTTCGGCGAGGATTCCACTTTGGGTAGAACTCTCGGTGCGTGAAATCCGGTCGGGGCGAGCAGATGTAGTGGACGGACAGTTCCCCTGCGACCCGGCCCCGTTTGTCCTTGAAGAATTCTTCATACCAGTCGTAACCGCGATGGAAGAATCGCACGAAGAACCGGATCTCCTTCTTGCGCATCAGGATATCAGGATGCTGCGCCAGGATATGTGCGATCCAAGTCGTGCCGCTTTTCTGCACGCCGATACCGACAAAGTCCGGGCCACGATCCTGGGGCACTGAGTTGGTCATGAGGTTCATGGTCAGATCATCGCCAAGCGTTGTCAGGCGGGCAAGTGAGGCTTGGGTGGAAAGAGACAGCCCCGGTCTACGGTGGTTTGCCCAGATGCCACAAATTCCCGCGGGCTGCTGGCCAGGGCGATTTTGATCGGAGCAGGCGAGGCGGCGCTTCGCGTACAATCACTTATCCGGTCTATTGCGCCGAGTGAAGATACAGCGGCTAATCGAATTTCTACCGTTTACCAGGTGGCATGTTGTGATGGATACCGAGGATATGAGACTCGCCATGCCGGATGCCATATCGCCGTATGATCGAACGGAATATACGTCCCCACGGAGTTCGTAATGGGATTCGGGTTGCCCGTGCCCCTGATACCAGCGAGCCATCGGCCGTTGGCTGGAGCAAGTTGGTCATGAAACTAGAGCAACTGTTCACCTAATATCATCCTACAGGAACCAGTTGGTACGGGAAATACCCACACCGGGGTTCAAGGAACAGGGTGTGGCAGAGCTTATACTCAGGCGCAGGAGTGAATCGGTGTACGAGAAAGACAATGAATTTGGTAGCGGCGATGTCGAAATGCTTCAGGCGGCAGCAGTTGCGCATCAGGCACTGCGCGAACAGATCTCACGCGTGATCGTTGGCCAGGATCAGGTTGTGCGAGCATTGCTGGCGGCGATATTCTCAGAGGGTCATGTGTTGCTGATTGGCGTTCCCGGATTGGCCAAGACTCTGCTTGTCAAGACACTGGCGGATGTACTTGGGTGGAAGTTCAATCGGATCCAGTTTACTCCTGACATGATGCCGGCAGACATCATTGGAATGGAACTGCTTCGTGAAGACGAGCAAGGTACGCGGCACATGCGATTCATGCCGGGTCCGGTTTTTGCCAACATCGTTCTTGCAGATGAAATCAATCGAACGCCGCCAAAGACACAGTCGGCGCTGCTGGAAGCGATGCAAGAGCAACAGGTCACCTCAATGGGCAATCGCTACGAGTTGGATCGACCATTCGTTGTGGTGGCCACCCAGAACCCGATTGAGCAGGAAGGAACCTACCCTTTGCCCGAGGCGCAACTCGACAGATTCATGTTCAGCGTGTGGATGGATTATCCCACAGTCGAGGCTGAGGAAACAATCGTTGAAATGACCACCGTTCCACAATCGGTTGTGCTGGAGGCCCAGCTGACCAAAGAGCAGATGCGGGAGATCCAACAATTGGTCCGTCGTGTGCCAGCCAGTCGTCACGTGGTCAGTTACGCAGTGGCTCTGGCTCGAGCGACCCGGCCAAAGTCGGCGGCTTCTACCGAATTTGCCCAACGATATATCGAATGGGGTGCGGGACCGCGCGCCGGTCAGCACATGGTGCTTGCGGCCAAGGCACTGGCGGTTCTCGACGGGGCTGCGGCCGTGTCGACCCAGCACGTACGTGAAGCGGCACCGTATGTGTTGCGGCACCGCATTGTGTCCAACTATATGGCTGCCGGGGAAGGTATTGGCCCGGACAAGATTGTTGAGCAATTGCTGGCCGAGATTACCGAGCCACAATACACGTGATACTGCAGGTCGGATGCCGATGCCTCGATCAAGGAAGACCGCGGTGAGCGCCCAACGGTCTGATTGAGCAGGACCGGGTACCGGGGACCTGAAGCCATTGGCAACTGATCTGCCGTGTATCAGACGAGTAGGCACATGTCTGGGAAAAAACTTTCCGATCACCGCTACTTCAGGCGCCAGGATTTGCGGCAGCTACGCTACTTAATATTTTCTCCCCGCCGTACCGTCGAAGGGCTCTACAGCGGTCACCATAGATCGCGGCAGCGTGGCCAGAGTGTGGAGTTCACGGATTATCGTGAGTACACGCCTGGAGACGAGGTGGGTGACATCGATTGGAAAGTGTACGGCCGCAGTGATCGGCTCTTCATTAGGCTATTCGAGCATCAGCCGGATATGACGGTGCAACTGTTGGTGGACGCCTCAGCCTCCATGGCCTTCGCCGGTTGCAATGCGCGGAGCGACCATCGGGTTGAGTCAGATCACATTGAGCAACTCCGCAAGCTGGATCAGGCATTGCTATTG
>CAUZOD010000303.1:0-4016 GCA_963581115.1 Phycisphaerae bacterium
TTTTTCGCCGAGATTACCGAGACGTTTGTGAAGTACGATTGCGTGGTCCCTGTCTTTAGTGACAAGAATCTAGGCCCAGTCTGGGAAGACGCAAGGTGGATGTATGATCGCGCTCGGGATCTCCGGATTCCTTTTATGGCGGGATCATCATTGCCGGTGAGTTTTCGCAATCCCGAGATTTCGGTACCCATGAATGCTGAGATCGAAGCTGCTGTGGGCATCGGTTACTCAAGCTTGGATAAATATGGAAGTCACACAATCGAGTGTCTTCAATGTCTTATCGAGCGGAGACGCGGTGCCGAAACCGGTGTCCAATGGGTGCAGTGCCTGCAGGGTAAGCATATGTGGGATGCAGTCGATGATCAGATTGTGTCTTCTGAGCTGATTGATGCGGCTCTCAGTGTGCTTCCCAAGGAAGATAGCCGCAAGTTGCGCGAAGGCGACAGCGCTGCATTATTCCTATTTCAGTACCTAGACGGGATTTTCGGTTCTGTATTGATGTTGCCGGATTATGCCCGTGGAATCGGGGTAGCACTCAAGCTCAAAGGTCATCGCAAGCCCTTAGCCACTCAGTTCGAAGAAAGATTGGAGCCCAGATATCCCCATTTTTTCTATCTGCGGAAGGCCATCGATCGCATGATTCATACCGGATATTTCAGCTATCCCGTCGAGCGGGCGCTGCTGTCTAGCGGCATCCTGGATCGGGCACTCATATCGCTGTTTCAGGGTCAGCAGAAGCTGTGGACACCTGAATTGGCCGTAGAGTATCAACCAGTCAATTACGCGCATGCGCCGGGGATTGACTTGGACACAAATCCGGGCGATCTCTTTTGTTTCGACGTGACACCGATCTTAGAATTCCAGATTATGCTTGTATGGATAATCCTGGTCAGTAGCCGCAACGGGATCAATTTCCTCACACGGTCAGTTCTGCCATGTTCCATGAACATAAAGAACGATTCGTCGGCGATCAGATTTTCTAAGGGAATTCTGTGCACGGCCATCACAAAAAAAGAACTAAGGCAGGAACTTTTTAGGTTCCTGCCTCAGCAGTGTTCCTTTTTTTAAAATTGTGTGATGTTATCGCGTACGCCGGGTTTTACGCATGAACAACAGTCCAGCGGACATCAGGGCAATCGTTGCCGGTTCAGGCACGGCGGCAACAACGGCGGCATCGGTGGATTCGACCTGCCCGAAGGTCTGCTGCACTTCGATCAGATCCATGCCGGTCACCTGACCGTCATCATTGGCGTCGCCGTCCAGGAGCCCGTCTAGTGCCGCGGACACCCCGAAGTTTTGCTGGATCACGATCAGGTCCGTGCCGGTGACCACGCCATCGCGGTTCGCATCACCACGCCACCTGCGGCCCAGTACATCCATCGCGTTCAGGTCGTCGGCGCCGAACTGGCCCGCAGTACCGGAACGCAGGGTTCCCAGCCCCATGGCCTCGGCGGGAATAAAGATTTCCGGGATGCAATCGAACCCGACTGTCAGGATGTCGCCTTCTTCGATCTTAAGGCCGAGTCGGCTGTCAGGGGTACCGATCAACTGGGATCCACGACGCACCGAGAAGTAGATGACGTCATTGGCGGGATCAAAGTAGGGCATTTGTGTCGCTGAATCCAGCTGGCCATCGTCTCTCAGAGACAACGCATCCAGATCGTCCGAGTTGAATCCATACTTATCCAGGCCCAACTGTTCGGCCTTGGCATAGATCTGGGGCACACCACCAGGAACACTGACGACCACGTCAGCAGCAGAGAATCCATTACCTGCGGCAGTGTTCGTGTTCGGCGGTGCTGCACCAGCGATTGCTTCCAGGGGATCCACAAAACGAGCGTCCATTGAGAAGAAGATGTGACGCAGGTCATACTTGCCGGTATTCATATCCAATGCATCGAGATTGTCGCCCTCGTCTTGAGGACCCTGGCCCGGCCAGTTGGCCTCAACCAAGCCCAATCCGAGCCCGACATTGGGAGGCGCGCCAGCGCCGGGAAGACCATTGCCGTCATAAACAGCCGTGTTGCCGGGGCCAATCGCTGCGGGAAGGGAAGTCGGCGTGACTCTGCCGAGATACCGGAAGACGTCTGCCGCGGCCTCGAAGCTCGGACCACCGCCAGCACCGACACCTTCGGTATAAACGTTGGGGGGTATGGGACCGCCGGCGGCACCGGCAAACTGATCACCACTGGCAAACTCATCGACCGAGAAAAACAGTCGACCTTTCTTGTTGTCGCGTCCGTAGGACAGGGCATCCAGTTCAACGGCCTTAAACGGGCTGGCGGTTTGAATGCCAAGCCCACCGGGTACCGAGCCCAGGGCACTGTTGACCGCGGTTACCATCACACCGGGTGCAGGCAAAGGACCGGCGCTAGGCGAGTTCGGACCTGGTGCCGACGGGTATCCCGGGGTGAGGATCGATCCCTCATCAATATTGACACCAGCCCACGAGTCTGGGGTGCCGGTAAACGGGCCGGGAACGTGGCCGGCGGTTGGGCCCTGAAAGTCAACGGAGAAGGTCAACCCGGAGCGGTAAAAAGGGGTAATTATGATTGGAGGCAATTCAATGGTGGGTACATCAACCACAATGGGTGGATCACCCAGGTCTACCGTCGTGTTGTTCCAGTCGACCTGGCTGAAAACAGGACTGGCCATTGGCGAGAACGCCAAGGCTGCGAGCGACACACTAAGTTGAGTAGTTCTCTTACGCATCACGAATCTCCTTGTTTGCTTAAAGGACTTAGCTTCCATCTGCCTGACACACTCGTTCAGGTCTCTTGACACCAGTTAGTACCGCTGTTGACAGAGGGTCTATCACCTCGCCGGGAAAAAATTCTGGGACCAAAGGTGCTTGGCAGATCCGGAGAATATCCGTAAGTATATAATTTATAAAACTTTATATAGATAAAATAAGTTGTCCGCCAGATGTGGTGGCAAGTGGAAATGAGTGATCGGCATTGCCGATGATCAGGCTTTCCCATCTGCTAGCGGGGTAATGAGTAAGAAATCTGGATTAAGGTGGACATTCTTTCCAGATAATAAATGATCCAGTCGGTACGAAAGAATCCGATCGGGCTTGATACCCAAGAATGGATCCTACTCATTACTTCCTGGCAGGGTGAATCATGGAAGGAGATTTATAACGCCGCAGATTCGATATTCAGGAGTTGGCAAATGGAATGGGCTTCTGGAATCTGACACGCTAATTTTTCAATCATCAGTATGAAAATAGTCCAGATGCTGTCGCGCGTCGCCTGGTTAGGCCTGGTCGGCGAGTGCTTGGTCGACGTCACCAGAGGTGAGCCGCCAGTAATTATCAAGGTTGGCAATCATGTCAACCATAAATTTTTCACAGTGTTCAGTTGCTTCTTGGTCATTCCCAAAGTGATCGGAGAGGATCGCCAACGACAGTTGGCGTGGCCCATTTCCCTCGTAGGTCCACTCGAATCCTGCAGACGAAAAAGTCTTTAGATCAAAACGTGGATCGAGCGGACGCCCGTCCACAGTCACACTAGCGCCTTCCAGATGCCTTCCGCCTTCGTATACCTTCATGGCCTTACTTTCTTATGTATTATCCGTCTGCTTGGTGTCCTAATTCAAGATTTTGGCAGACACCGCTGATCTTAGAATCCAGTCTTTGGTGGAGAATTTGCACAAGCAAGATAAGTGGCTTCTTGGTATTTTAAAGATCTGCCACTCGGACCCAGACACCCATCATTGTGCCAATGACGAGGCTGATCGTCCATGGGATAAATCCCTGCTGCCAGCCCAGTTCCTTGGCTATCAGCATACCCAGGGCAACCACGGCAAGACCAACGATAAAACCGCCTGTCAGTGATGCCTGAGATCGTTTGATTTTTTTTTGTACTTTGGCCATGGTTAGCATCAGGTGGTAGCGGTGCTGGATCGGGCAATACCGGCGGTCGGATCATCAGATTTTCCAACAATCTTGCGAGAACTTGACTTCACGTGTCTGTCCGAATAACCGTTGAACAGATGTCCCATCGCCCCTCGTT
>CAUZOD010000304.1:0-3996 GCA_963581115.1 Phycisphaerae bacterium
TTGTTCACTTGCCGGCAGCACCGGCAAGTCGAAGCGAAAGATACTTGAGCGGGCATAGAACGCGGATCCCTCTACCACCCAGCGGATCTGGCCGCCTGTCTCCTGACCGGGAATAAGGGCCGAACCCTGGATGCCACCGGAAAAGTTCAGAGACGGGGTGTGGGCTTGAAGAAAAGTGTCAGCAGTCAGTGTCGCGGTCAGGTCTCCAATGGCCGGCGTGCGACCGGCGGTGAAAACAATGCTGGTCGCGAACAAGATTGTGACTGGGAATTTCATGGCCAGGTACTCCTAGAGGACATTCAATTTACTAATTTGAGATTCTTGATCTAGGGTTTGGCGGGCTTTGTGGCTTACCCGATTCCTTCGCAACATGGAAGCTTCCATGATGAATGCCAGAAGAACACCTGTTTGAACTTCCGGCACGATGGGCGCCTGCGCGCTGTAGGTGAAGATCTCCAGTCGTGGGTGAAACGCGAGATCCGATGGTGTGCCGAGGATGTCCATCCGGATGTCGGATGTGGGTGTACTGGCATCGATCCCATGGATCATGGCATGGGCATTGCTGCTGGCGATGGGGCTGAGGATGATGTGGATCGTCTTCGGCTCTGTGACGTCGATCTGATCGGTAACGTAATTGGCCAGGCCGTCAGCAATTGTCAGATCCGCATACGGAACGTAGGGATCCGGCCTCTGGTACGTGCCCGAGGTGAGGAGTGTCATGCTCATTAGATCCTTGGACGGGTCATCGTTGTGGGCAAACTGTACTTTGGCTGGATCGAACCTGATCGCGCGATTTATCAGATCAAGTGCGTCATCATTATTTTTACCGCCACCAAAATCGCTTGGAGCAAGGTCCATGTAGGTGATCTTGCTCATCATCGGAAATTTTCCGGTGAGCCAGCCGACCTGGACGTCAATGTCGGGGCTCTTGTTGTATTCGCCATCCCACAGGACCAGACGCACGCCGGCAATGGTTTGGTTCGCGGACAGGATTGGCAGTTGGAACTGCAGGATGGCAGCGCGGGCATAAAAATCAGATTCCTCAATGACATAGCGCAGCCAGCCGCCGGGATCGTTGCCGTCAATAGATGCGCTGCCCTGAATGCCACCGTTGAAGTTGAGTGTCGGTGTATGGGCAGCGACCCACGTATCGGCAGTGATTGATGCGGTCAGGTCCGCAACGGCCGGTACGTTCGCAAGGCCGAAGCTGCCGAGAGCAATGAACGGGACAAGAATACATCGCATCATCAATTTCATTTGCAACTGGTTATGGGTTTAAATTCATAGCACTTTCGCTGCCGCGATCCAGACAGAACCAGGATGCCGGCTACAGTCAGAATCGCGGTTGCCGGTTCGGGTATCGGGGCACTATTGGGTTGCTGGGTCAGGACCTGCATCGCCGGTTCAAACTGTGGATTCGGCAGGATGCCGAGTCCGTCGGGTGGCGCGTTCCATGTTGCCGAATCGCTGCCATGGATCAGTGCCATGAACTGCTCATCGCTCTGGGGACTCAGGATGATATTGACGATGGTGGTTCTATCGGAGCTAATCTGGCCCGCAATGAACTGGGCCAATCCATCAGTTACCGTATTGTCTTCATACACCGGATACCGATCCGGAAGTTCTGTGCCACCGCTGGCGATGTCACCGAAATTCTGCTGCACGCTGATCAGGTCCGCGCCGGTGACCAGGCCGTCCTTATTGGCATCGCCGGTCAGGGGCGTATTGCCCACGTCGCCGAAATTTTGCTGCACGCTGATCAAGTCTGCGCCGGTGACTTGTCCATCATTGTTGGCATCTCCATTGAGCATGCTGCCGGAGATCTGCAGGCTCATGCGCTCCGAAGCGCCAGCGAACTGGACTTTGGCCGGATCGTACTCGATGGTCTGGTCGTCCTGGTTCATGGCGTTTATGCCACCGTGGAAGTCGCTAGAAAATCCATCACTGAGGTCTTCGAAGGTTAGGAAAGGCAAGATAGGCACTTCTGCGGTGATCCAGCCGACATCAGCGCTGAGGTTGCGGTCAGAAATCTCTTCAGTGTCGTAAAGGGTCAGGCGCACGCCGGAAACCGTTTGGCCCGCGGGCAGTGCTGGCAACTCAAACTGCAGAACAGTCGCGCGAGCATATCCACATGGGGAAATCAGGATTGCCGTCTCTCGACAGCGACTTTCCGCGTTTTCGACATCGGTGACAATTTCCCAGTGCAGCAATCCACCGACTTCGTTGCCAGAAATGGTACTGCCATCACCCGGTCCAGGGCCTTTAGTAAATAGGTAGTTATCAAATTTGGGAAGGCCGGGGATCCGACCGGCTCCCTGGACGCCGTTGGCAAAGTTATTACCTGAGAATGTGGTGTCGACGTAGGTTTCACCGATCAGCAAGGCGTCGAGATCAGCATGAGCCTGCTGTTGTGCGGCCAGTTCCAAGATCAGCACGCTGGTCGCGAGAACCATCATCGGCATACCAGCAGTGTGTCGGATCAGCCTCCGAGCATGGCTGCGGCCCAGCACCGCTACCAGCCCTGCGGCCAGTAGTACCATGGCGGCGGGTTCAGGTACCGGAGCGGCGGCATTGTCGGTGAGAATTTCCAACTTGGGATAGAAATCTGAATTGCCCGGCTTGCCCAAGATGTCGCGCCAGATGTCTGAGGTCGGGGTACTGGCGTCAATTCCATGTATTAATGTAATGGCATTGGTATTGTCGGTCGGGCTGAGAATGACGTGGATCTTCTGCGTCTGGGCGGCGTCAATCCGGGAGGCAACGTATTGGGCCAGCCCATCGGCAGCTGTCAGGTCTTCATAAGGCAGATGGGGGTTGGCACGGTTGGTCTTTTTCCCGGGCAGGGTTAGTGTCATCAGGTCTTCGGTCGAGTTGGCATTGCTGGCAAACTGCACCTTGTCCGGGTCGTAGTTGATCCGCTGAGTTGACTGGTCAATCGCATCGAAGTCGTTTTCATTTCCAGAAAATCCGGCCGGGGCAATATCCAGGTAGGTGATCTTGCGCATCAGTGGCACATTACCAGTGAGCCAGCCGATCTGGGTATCGATATTCGGATCAAAGTCGCCTTCCCCGTCCCAGAGGCTCAGGCGTATTCCCGTGACCGTCTCACCAGCCGGTAGCAGGGGAAGTTCGAACTCAAAGATGGTGGCTCGAGCATAGAAGTCGGAATCTTCCACCACCCAGCGAATCTGGCCACTGGGGTCATTGCCGTCGATAAATGCGCTGCCTTGAGTGCCGCCGTTGAAGTTGCGCCCGGGCCGGTGGGCTTCGATCCAGGTATCGGCGGTGATCGCTGCAGTCAGGTCGGCAAATGCGGGCACGGCAGTGGGCAGTATTGCGGCAAGACTTGCTATCGTGATCAATGGGCGTAACTTGAACATGGGCATCTCTCATTGCTTGTGATTTGTAAGTCCAAAATTCAATGTCGCCAGAAACCACCATGACGGGCGGGTGGTAACATTACGGGTGGAACCTCTAATTGCGGTTAATTACCCGAGCCGGCTTCACGCGCACAGGCCTGCTGCCAAGGGAAAATTATTTGCAGGGGTGAGTTACACCTCTCCAATGGGAAATTATAACCCCAATGTCTGACCGAAAAAAATTTCTTGTTCAGAATCTAGGGATTGGGACCGGCAAGGAGAAATATTGGTGCAATATTTCACGGAATGGGGGCCGGGTACCAAGAGGCTGGGGTGTGACCGTGATTGGTACTATAGGACTTAGGGAGAATTTCATCGCTTAAAACACTCGTCTCGGGTGCCAGATCGCTTGTATAATTATGGGCGAAGTAATAACGGGTTCAGGGGTGATTTCAATCGTGAATCCGCCTGGACGGAGGTGGAAAATTGTTCAGGTTCACGTGCAGGTTCCTCTGTCAAACCGCAGGGCAGGTCAAGGGCCCGCAGACCATAGTCCGGGTGTCTTCCCCAAGGCGTGGGATCTGGTCGACCGCTGCCTGCGGGCTCTGGGTGGCTGTGACTATGGTTGCGGCCCAGG
>CAUZOD010000305.1:0-3994 GCA_963581115.1 Phycisphaerae bacterium
TGCGTACTCAGCATCAACGCCGGCCTGACTGTTACGCGCCCATCACGCAACCATTTCAATGGTGGCTTGATTACCCCGAGATTCCCTGGGAGCCGGCGGGCGCTGAAAAGTATGTTAATAAAGCCAGCGCAGTCCAGTTGAAACTTTGACCTTCGCAGCGGCAATGGCTGGCGGTGTCGAATTGGCAATCAACCCGACTCTGCGGAATCCGCAATCAACGGCAACTTTACTGCAACGCGCCGACAACCTGTCGCATGCTACGAACGGCTAACGCCGTCGCTGCTTTTCTCAACAAGCAGAAATTCATTAGCTTCAGAGATATTCCCTATAAATCACAAGTCGTGGCTTTGGCAGCCACATTTGCTACCCTCTGTGATGTAACCAAGGGTACGCTTGTACCTATCCAGTCCAAGGTCTTTGACGTCGACCGTCTTGCCGAAGATCAGCTTCGAGACAAACCGCTTTGACTGCTTCCCGAATGGCTGGTCCATCTCAGGAGTGTCGATACCAGACAGCCGCACTTTGACGGTCTGGTTGTCACGTAGCACCTTGACCGTGTCGCCGTCTGTGATCCCTACCACCTTGCCAGTAAACACCGTGGGGGCAGGTTTAGTTTCTGAGTTGGCTTGGCACGAAACAAGCGCCGACAGAACCAGAGTGGGTACTGCAAACCAGACCTTTGACTTCATGGCGATTGCCTCCAGGAGGACAAATCAGATAGAACTTATTAAGTATATGTTGGTCAGCATTGCCTCGTAAAGCTAACTAGTTGAATGCCACCACCGGGGGATCACTATGGCTATTGCAGAAGCTGATTTTGATCGCGAGCAGGAGTTGGAGAATTGGACCTTCGATAACATCAGCACCTTTTTTGGTGACTGTATCCTACTAAGCCGTTTCAGAATCACAACGCCTTCAGGAAAGCACGGAATCCCTGACGGTGTCGCGTTCAACTTCTCAACACGACAGTGGTGGATTATTGAATGCGAGCTACTTGCACACGGCGTGTGGCCACATATTGCGGAACAGATCACACGCTATGTTGTGGCCAGTGGAAATGAATCTACCAAGCGGCAAATACGCGACAAGCTTTTTGAAGAAATCCAAGAAAAGGGGATTCAAGAAAAGGTAGTTCAGGAACTGAACACCGACTCAAGTCGGCTCTTGCAGCAGCTTGAAATGTTCGTGGAAGGCGTGAAACCGTCACTGGCAGTGTTTATAGACGATACGAGTCAAGACCTCAATGACTTTTGCGATGCCCTAAACGTCTCGACTGAAATATATCGCGTCAAGAAGTTAATGGTAAACGGGTCAGCCGAGTACTATTCACCGGACCACAACGCTCCTGCGATTGTTACAGTACCAGAACAATCAAGCCCCTCTGGTTCTTCTATCTTCGATGTGATCGAGCAACTTGGGGGTGGTGATTTAATTAGCCCCCGACTGAAGTGCTATCGTCTGAGTGACGGTCGCGTCGTAAAAGTTCAGTACTCGAAGTTCTACGATAGCCACCAAGCTTATTGGTGTGGCATCAATCCATCCTCATATGAGCGAGCAAAGGATGCTGGCTGTACGGATCACTTGTTCATCATGGGACAAGACGGCTTTGTGGTGATCCCATTTACCGTGGTCGACGAATACATCAACACGGCTTACATCACAAAAAATTCAGACGGTTCAATTCGCCACTACCACGTCCATTTGTCTCCCCCACCAAATGTTACGATGAAGGAGTACAGCAAGACGGAGGATATTGATGTATCAGAACTGTTTCAGACGCCAAATTGACTACAGGCAAAACTGGCTAGAAATATCTCGGTGGTCAATGCGAGGATCTGGATTTTATTGAGCAAATCCCCCTCCCACTTCTGAAAGAACATGCCGCCTAGAACCGGGAATCCCATGTGGTGCAACCAAGCCCTTTTTTTCACATGGGTCAAAAGTTTGGCGCACTATAGAGGACGCATCCAGGGTACCTCGCAGCCCCATAGGGGGTCGCGGGCAAAACCTCTACTCTCCACCGGTTTGTTTTTGAAATTAGCTCCCCAGGTCGTTACACTGCGGGGGCTAGGGTTTTTACCCTTTACTCAAGGCCAGAGGGGTGGCTGAGGACCATGTGGCTACTTATGCTTGGTACAGCTTAGCGGCAGCGTCCGGTAAGAAAGACGCCCGCCTTGTCCGCGATATCTACATAAAAGACGACCTTGAGCCATCTAAAATTGTCCGGGGTCAGGAGATGGCAAAGGAAATATGGGAACAGATCGAGAAGCGGAAAGCAGCGGAGACACATTATGAGTGACACCACCGACTACGACCTCAAACTGGCAGAGTTCAAGATCAACGGCTACGTGATTTTCGAAGATTTGATCGCGGAGGAAATGATCGACTGCATCCGTGATGCGTTCATGCCGTTGCTCGAACATGTCAGGGAACGCGAGTCCGAAATTCACCCCATTGCGCGTGGAGACGTGCGCACGGGCCTGGGGCGAATGCCACATCTGCAACGATACACGGTCACCGTACCGTGGGTGCTGCCGTTTGCCGATCCGGCCCTGTTCGAACATCCGATAATCCTCGAATTTCTCGACCGCTATTGGGGCCGGGAGAGCTATGAGATCGCCGGCTACGATTCCAACAATCCCTATCCCGGCAGCGACCATCAGATCTGGCACCGCGATACCAACCTGGGTACAGAAGTGCCCCATTTGAGCTTGAACAGTTTCCCGGTGCTGGCTTTCAAGTTTCCCCTGGTGGATACGTCGGAAGAGAACGGCAGCATAGAGGTATTACCGGGCAGCCAGTACATTGCTGACCCGGACATGGAAGGTCAGTACAAAGACATTCTCCTGCGAGGACAGTTTCCATCTGCGCACAGGCTCAATCTGAAGAAAGGCTCCGCTTACATTCAGGATCCCCGCATACTTCACCGGGGTACCCCGAATCGCTCGAGCGGGCCGCGCCCGGAGGTGGGGATCGCCTATTGTAAATCCTGGTACACGCTCGGGGTCAAGGTTGACCTCAGCTACATGGATTGCAGCACCCTCTCCGAGCGTGCCGAAAAAATGCTTTGGCGCTGGTTGCCGGGCGGGACAGGTGGCTGAAAAAATGTATATAACAACCTGTCCCCGCGCGCCATTTCAGTGATTGCTTCTTTTCGCGTCCATACTGCGAGTCGCAATATTTAGTCAGGTTTCAGGCAGGCTTCAGTTTAGTCAGAGTGAAGATCCGTGCCCCTGGCCTTCATCTGCCGCTTTTTCTCCCTGCTAATCAATTCATCAAGCTCCGGCTTGCTCCTTCCGTCCATGACGATGTAGGAGCCTTTCGCCTTCAACGTAACCACAATGGTACTCGACGTATTATTCTTCCAATACCAGCCAATCGTTCCCGAGAAGGGTGCAGTAAACGTGCCGTCGGATTTCGATAAGGTCGCCGAGTTTCTGTCCGGCACCGATCCGACAGTTGCCGACAGCGACGGAGACAACATCCCCGATGGCTGGGAAGTATTGCACGGGCTTGACCCGCTCGACCAAAGTGATGGCGTTGCTGATGCTGACAACGATGGAATGCTGAACGTCGAGGAGTTCCGCAGCAACAGCGATCCGGAACGGTACGTCATCCACCTGGATGCCGGGTGGAATCTCGTATCACTTGGAACGCAGCCGCAGGAGCATAGCGTCACAGGTATATTCGGCGATGCGCACCAGGGAGTGGCGTGGATGTGGCAAGACGGACGGTTCGTGAGGGCAACAGAGCTGCAGCGCCTGAAGGGATAGGGGTATGCCGGCAGACCTGATTCGTACAAGGCGGGGGGGGGCTGCCTCAGAGATTGAGCCATTCCAAAAGGTTGCTCAGCACGGAGATGCTGTGGACGACACCGCCACCGTCAGGATGCTCCCATGCAAGCGCGCCCGACAAATTAAGAAAATGGCGGCCTTCGATTTGTATCTGCACTTCCCCTGCCACATCGAAACGCCGGCTGTCCGGAAGCGAACCT
>CAUZOD010000306.1:0-3982 GCA_963581115.1 Phycisphaerae bacterium
GACATGAATCTCGAGACCAAATGTAATATAGAGACATACCAAGATGGATTCAGGCTAACATCGCCTTACCTGGTGCTGTACCTTTCTGGATCACAAGATGGCAGCTACATCTCTCAGATCAGTCAACGCAGTGGATCTGAAAATCTCCTGCCCTCCGCCCCTGAACACAAATACCTCTGGCGCCTACATCTTGAAGGTGAAACAGGCAGCCCAATATCGATATCTTCAGAAGATCTGAAACTTGCTTCAAATATTGAACATCGCTCCCATGGCGGCAAATGCTTGCAACTGATATGGGACCGAGTCAAGAACCTGACAATATCAGTCGAGGCCTCTTTCTGCGTCAGCCCCAATGATCCATTGATCCGGATGAGGCTCTCGGTACAGAATAATTCTGCATTTACTCTTGCCCAGGTAGATTTTCCCATGCTATCCGGCATTGGCCCCTTGAGTGATGATCCCAGCCAAGACTATCTTATCTGGCCGAAGGGGACCGGAGAACTCATACCCAACCCTTACCAAAACCCGATCCCCCATGAGGGTCGGGAACTGCACCCCTACCCTTCTTCTATTCAGTCGATGCAGGTAACGGGGCTCTACGGCACGCGGGGCGGTCTGTACATCGCCGCCTACGATCCCGATTGCTGGTCTAAGTATCTCCGTTTCGAGCCGAGTCTGACTAGGCGTTCTCTGGATTTTTATCTGGAGAACTACCCCCAGAACATCGGATCGCCCGGGAATGATTACCAGATGCACTATGACGCCGTCATCGGCACATTTTCCGGAGATTGGTGGGTGGCAGCACAAATGTATCGCGACTGGGCTCTGACGCAGAACTGGTGTCGGTCCCTCAACCTGATTGATGATCCTAGCCTCTCCCCGCATGTCCGGGACGTTGTCCTGTGGTTCGTTCTGCAAAGCAAACCAACCGTCATGGAGAAGCAAGCCCTCCAGATGCAGGAGTATTTCGGCGTCCCGAGCATCGCCCATCTGTACGACTGGCACAAGAGTCCCGTCACCCATACCGATCCGGATTACTTCCCCGCCAAGAAAGGTTTCGAAGAAGCGGTTCGGAATCTGAAGCAGGCAGGTATCGAGGTGATGCCCTACATCAATGTCCGAATGTGGGACACCAACACCCCAAGTTTCATCGAAGAAGAGGCCTACGCGGGCGCACTACGCACAACCGGCTCCACGATACCAACCCGAAGCTACAACGCCCACACCTTCGTGACCATGTGTTCGTCCGTTCCCCTGTGGCAGGAGAAGATGGCGTCCGTGTGCGAGACCCTAACCAAAGAGTACGGCGTGGGTGGCGTGTATCTGGACCAGCTCTCGGGCCCCAGCACCACGCCGCTCTGCTTTGCCCGCGGACATCCGCATCCCCCGGGCGGCGGGAACTATTGGGCGCGCGGATATCTCGAAATGGTCGAGATCATCAAGCGGCGCATGCCCGACAAGAATTGCTTCTTCACGAGCGAGTACTTCGCAGAATCCTACATCGCCCACGTAGATGGATTCCTAGTCTGGTCCTGTTTCACAGAATATGCAATTCCGTTTGCCCAGGCGGTCTTTTCCGGCCGGACGGTTTTCTGGGGACGATTCTTCGGCACCTTCTTTGGGGAACAGCCCCAGCCCCATCTGGACCGCACGGATGAGGGATTTTACTCGAAGTTCGCCGACATGATGTGCAACGGCATCCAACTGGGCTGGATCTATGCATGGATCATGGAAGACGACGTCGCTGAGAAACGGGAATTCATCCGCAATATGGCACGCCTCTATGAGACGGGATTGAAAGATGCATATCTCAGCGGCCAGTTGATCAAGGCTCCGGACCTGGTGGGTCTTGACCGGACGGTGGAAGTGATCTGGCCCATGTACAAAAATGAGAACAAGCGGTTGTTCCCAGTGCTGACCGGTGCCTGGCAGTTCGAGGACTCTCGCGATCGACATTGCCCGATGGCCACCGACCGCTCCGTGGAGCCAAATGTCGGTTCAGGTACAATCCACAAACACGAATCCCAAAGTGCTGCACCCGAAATCTGGCAAGCTCACGCTCGAACTCGATCCGAGGCAGGCCATCGTGATCACCCTCACTCCCGAGGGTCACTGACATACCGAAGCAACCCGGTCGGGGGGGCTCTCCCGAGCGAACAGGAATTACCGCGCCATGCAATATCGTCAACTAGGCCGATCCGAATTGAAGGTCTCCACCGTCGCCTTGGGCTGTTGGGCCTTTGCCGGCGGAGAACTCTGGGGCGACCACGAACAGGCGGAAATTGACCAGATCGTGGCCTCCGCCGTGGACCAAGGAATCAATCTGTTCGACACAGCTGAAGCATACGGGGGGGGGACGTCCGAACAAAGGTTGGCACAAGCACTTGGTGACCGGCGCAAGGACGTTCTGATCGCCACCAAAGTCAGCCCTGGCAATACCACCAGGGCCTCACTACGCAAGTCATGCGAGGCCAGCCTGCGCCGACTCAACACGGATTACATCGACCTTTACCAAATCCACTGGCCTGTTCGGGACGCGCCACTGGCCGATGCTCTATATGAATTGGAACAGCTCCACCGCGAGGGCAAGATCCGCGTGTCCGGAGTCAGCAACTATGGACCTCTGGATATGGAAGATCTGATAGCTGCGGGACACGCCGAATCCAATCAGCTGCTGTACAGCCTTCTGGCGCGGATGATCGAGGATGAGGTCATCCCACGCTGCATCGAGCAGCAGGTCGGTATCCTGTGCTACTCACCCTTGGCTCAAGGCATGCTGACAGGCAAGTGGAGATCCGTGGACGAGGTACCGGAAGTACGGGCCCGCACCCGCCACTTTTCCAGTTCACGCCCGGGCACCATTCACACGGAAGATGGCTGTGAAGAGAAGACTTTTTCTGCGCTCGACCACATCCGGGAAATAGCCGCGAACTTCGGCCAGCCGATGGACACCATCACCCTCGCCTGGTGCCTGCACAAACCAGGTATCACTTCCGTACTCGCTGGCGCCCGCTCACCCGAACACGTCATCCACAATGCCTCCGCAGCTGACCTGGCGCTCAGCACCTCAATCATGTCCGAACTTGATGCAGCCACAACACCGGTCAAAGAACATCTGGCTCCCAATCTGGACATCCTTTGTGATGCAGTAAACACCCGGTATCGCTAAATCGGGCATTAATCCGGTTCATCGCAGTTGGCCGCCAGATACATGCATGCGCATTCGAATTGATTCAAATCTTTCAGAAAAAAACGACATAAATTTAAATTGTGTTGATCATCAAGCAACCTATCAATTGTCTACAAAGTCACCCTTGCGTTTAAAAATTACTTGCCCCTCTGGATTCGCGTCCGGCTTAATGAATCTTGGCGATGGAATCAGGGAGGACGATAAATAAACTTCTGGACCGCCGAGAACTCTATGTGAAGCCATCGCAATCAAGCGACGGATCGCGACAATTGTCTCAACTGCCAGACCGTCCTGCAACGGCAGGTGGCAGATGCCGCAGAGAATCCGCCCTTTCCCCTCACAGGCAGGGCACCTCACGAGACTAAAACCCTCGCATCGCGAACAGGATTGTAAATTTCCCTCTGGCTTAATAGCCTCGGTCCTTTCCTTGCCACTACCTTGACAGGCCGTACACGGCAAGGAACCAAAGCTTCGCCAACAAAACTGTTTCGGACAGTCTTTAAATCCGGAATCACCACATTGCGGACACATTGAAAGAATTCCAGACGCTTGGGCTCCCGCAACAGCCTTGTTTTCCAACGAAGCCAGAGGGACCGGCAGTAGCTCATCAGAAAATATTTGGACCATGACAGACTGCCGCGCACGCGCAATTAAACGGGCCGCAACATGAGCTCGTCCAGAAAGATATTCTTTCAATCCGTGCACGAGGTGAGTAAGTGCGATTTCATCTTCATTCTCAATCTGTGATCGCAACAACATCATCTGGTGTATTACTGATTCATCTAATGGATC
>CAUZOD010000307.1:0-3974 GCA_963581115.1 Phycisphaerae bacterium
ATAGACATACCGGAGCCATGTGAAAAATCCGGGTTTAAGCCGTCTTTACGCAGTCATCACCGCACGGCATGAGAAGTCATCGTCAATCGCCTACAGTACTACCATGTCGACTACGCCCCCTCTCGAAGCGCTGCCTAATGAATCCGGTCGTTTTGGTGCCTTCGGCGGCAATTATGTGCCCGAGACCTTGCATGCCCCAATCGAGCAACTTGCCAGAGCGTATGACGAGGCCCGGACCGATGCCGATTTTCGTCGACAGTTGGAACTGCTGCTGCATAATTATGTGGGACGGCCGACACCATTGTATTACGCAGACCGGCTGACCCGAGATATCGGCGGTGCTCAGATCTGGTTCAAACGTGAGGACTTAGCCCATACCGGTGCCCATAAGATCAACAACTGCCTGGGCCAGGCGCTTCTGGCCGTGCGGATGCATAAACGGCGCGTCATCGCCGAGACCGGCGCCGGCCAGCATGGAGTGGCGACCGCCACTGCTGCGGCAGTATTCGGCCTTGCCTGTGACGTGTTTATGGGAATTGAGGACATGCGTCGTCAGCAGCCCAATGTTAAGCGGATGGAACTGCTTGGAGCACAGGTAGTGCCGGTGGATTCTGGTGCACGGACACTCAAGGACGCAACCAACGCGGCGATGCGAGACTGGATGGAAAGTTCGGGCGGCACGCACTACATCATTGGCAGCGTGGTTGGGCCGCATCCATTTCCCATGATCGTTCGTGATTTTCAGTCCGTGATCGGGCGTGAGTGTCGTCACCAGTGTTTGGAGCAGATTGGGCGTCTGCCCGATCATGTGGTGGCTTGCGTCGGCGGTGGATCGAACGCGGCAGGGATCTTCTATCCGTTCATTGCGGATGCAGGAGTGGCATTAACCGGCGTGGAGGCAGGTGGGTATTCATCGGCGCTCGGTGAACATGCGGCTCCATTGTCATTTGGATCCCCTGGTGTCCTGCATGGCTCACTCAGCTACGTACTCCAGGATGATGATGGCCAGACTGCGGCGGTGCATTCGATCTCTGCTGGCCTTGATTACCCGGGTGTCGGGCCAGAACACTCGCATTGGCATGATACGGGGCGGGCCCGTTATGTTTCCTGTACCGATGCTGCATCGCTGATTGCTTTCACCAAGCTGACCGAGACCGAGGGTATCATTCCCGCCCTTGAAAGCGCCCACGCTGTCTCCGTAGCGATGCAGATGGCGGCGAAGCTTGGTCAGGATCAGGTCGTCATAGTTAATCTTTCTGGCCGTGGAGATAAAGACCTTGACGAGGCGGTGAGGCTACTGGGTAGTGGGTGAACTTGGATTAGGGGCCGTCCGCATCTCTTTATTTCGCACGATCATCACTGACCGTCCAGCGTCAGCTTGACGGTCAACATGTCTGGGCCGTTCGTTTGTCGTACCCCAGCACGGATTACGCTGTGCTTGATTGCTTTTTCAGCGTCTTGGAAGCGAAACGTCCGCAGGATCGTCTGACCGGGTTCCAATCGCGAAACAGGGCTCTCCTGCCTGGCTTTCTCGGGC
Organism: Phycisphaerae bacterium; assembly: GCA_963581115.1. Lineage (GTDB taxonomy): Bacteria > Planctomycetota > Phycisphaerae > Phycisphaerales > Phycisphaeraceae > CAUZOD01. Next base: position 1,538 of record CAUZOD010000307.1, read on the forward strand.
ATGGTTGCAAAAACAAACAGGGACTTGGGTTCGGGCCCAGTATTAGTAATTAGCGTTACGATGATTACGTCGCTGCTGCCTGAGCCAGCCGCTTCCAAGGCCATATTGGCCTCGAAATCAACATTGTGTAATCCGAGTTGCATGGGAGCAGTCAAATCTACGGCATACTGTTGTTGGGCCCCGAACTGAAAATGGGCTGCGAACTTCTTCGGACCGGCCACCTCAGTGATCGGAAACATCAGTGTTACGGGCAACTTGATTGTCTGTCCCGGACCGATTGACAAGTAGTTTCGTGCCGGCCGTGATTGCCAGCCCGTCGGGCCAACAATCTCCATCTGGCCGGTCAAGGTGCGTGTCCACGGATTAGTTAGCCAGAGGGTGCGTGTATGGGGCTGATGTTTCGATTCGATGAAGCGGGGTTGAACCTTGAAACTAGCTCGAAACTGGGCTAATTTGATATCGATCCCTTCGACAAAAATTGGGGTGGGATCAATTATGAGGCGATGCTTACCATCGCTCATCTTCAACTTGGTGCGGTTGCCCCAAATATCAATGGTTGTTGGCTGCTGGCCCAAATACAGCGTCAGCGGTACTTGTTGGCGGGTTGCATTGTCATTCCAAAGCACAAGCATGCCCCGGTCGGCTTCTTTTTGATCCAAGTGCTCTCCGGTACCAAAGGGATCTGTTGCAAGCTGTGTCCGACGGGCAGGCTGCGAGGCACTGAGAATCATGCAGGTCACCCCGTCCTCTGTTGGCATGCGCCCGATCACGCGTCGGCCTGTCAGCCGATGTGCGGTACTGCTGAACACTCCAAGGATCGGGTCGGGTAATATCGCCATGCGACGCTCAGCTGCCCCGGTCCACGGCCGATCCAAAACCAGGGCTTCGGTACCGGCCTCCCATGCATGAAGCATGCGTAGAACCATGTCGGTAGCTCGTCGTGTGTGGGCCACCCGGTCAGCCGGGGGCACACGTAGGTAGAGCCAGGTGCGTGCCGGAGCAGAAGAATCGTCATGGATTGTCTGCCACGGACGTAGATATTCGGGCAGGTGTTTCGGTGCCATTGTGGGAGGAACATCGATGGCATAGATCACCGGATTGGCCTCATTCATACCTAGTGGCCGGGATTGAGTGATACACCAAGGAAGAATCAGGTTTGGTTGTGGTACCAGATTTCGTACTTGGTGATCAATTTGAGTCACGACCTGGGGCAGATTATTGTCAAAAAATGCAAAGGGTTTCTGGACTGAGCCTAGTTGCCAGTGTCTGATGCGTTGGCCGTGGCGCATCAGGATCGGGGTCAGGTACGGCGCCAAAGTCTGAGGGTCATCCCGCAGCATGGCTAGGGTTGGCCATGCATAGAAGTCTTGCGCCTTGGCCAGTTCATTGGGAATTGGTTCCAAGCTTATTACCACCTCCCCCCCACTGGAGCGAATCTGGAAGATTACTTCATCCAGGTAATCTTGTCGGGCGGATAGATCAGCCAACGTCGAATCACGCGACCAGGCACTGATCACCGCTGTTTTCAGCCCCGTTGCCTCCAGTAGTGATGGCAGCAGCATCAGTCGATCGTTGGACAGCCCCTCTGCTGCCAAAGCAAAACACGCACCCGCGTCGCCACTGGAATACCGATTGTCTGAGGTCCACAGCATGGCACCCAGTGCGCGTGACACTGGCGAACCTGATCGTGACGGGTCGGTGAAAACTTGCATGTCGACCTGGTACCAGCCGAGGCCTGGTAGCGGTGGGGTCCAGCCCCAACTGTTGGGCTCGCCGCCTCCTACTTGGCGATGTTGGCGCGCTACCGGATTCAGCGCATGGTCGTAAATGACCAGTTCCGTAAACAGTCGCTGACCGGGGAATTCCCGCACGTTCAGTGTTAGGCGTGGTCGCTGCGGCTGGCGGATGACATTGATCGAACTCTGCGTTGAGACCGCAACGTGTGGTAGTTGCCAGATCACGATGTCATCGAACCAAGCGTGGGCATTGATATCCTGGAGCGTGATCTGGTGGTTGCCCAGCATTGCAGCCGGGTCGGCACCTGGCTGACGCAGTTCAATCTGGATACCGATGTACTTCGCACTGGGATATTCACCTTTCAGCCGCACGGATATCGAGTCCCACTGGCCGTTGGTATTGATAGTTGGGCTGCAATTCTCGCTGGCTACGATGCGCTGGCCGTAATTATCGATGAAATATGCGATCAAGTGGACGCCAGCACGGCGAAGCTTTTCGGTGCGGACCTGAGCGGTGATCAGGTAGTCACTGTCTGGTACTACCGGAACAGCTCCATTTTGGAGGAAGGCTCCGGCACTGCCACCATTGACCCCCAGGTAGAACGCATGCGTGCCACTGGTCGTGTGCTCGGAATCAAAGCGGACATCGGTAAAACGTGGGAACTCTTGTCGCTGAACTAGATTCTCATGTATAGGCTGGC
>CAUZOD010000308.1:0-3958 GCA_963581115.1 Phycisphaerae bacterium
GCTTGATTGTTCCTGCTGCGGTGGTGAGACCGCGGCGCCGGCAGTTCTTAATGGCCATTGGGTTGGGCGCCCTGTTGGTCCTGTGCATTGGGCTCAATGGTTCGTTTCAGGGCCGAGCTCAGCTGGGCTATTCGGGTCGGGTCTTAAGCTTTTCAAGCCATTGGTATGTTCTCAAGACCATCGTTGCCGGTTTGAGATCAGCATCGACCGACGGTACGGCGGCACCACGTTGGGTTCGAGCAGGCCATCGCAAAATCGAGTTGCCGCCGATGTTGCGCGAGACCAAGCCTAACGTGGTGGTCATTCTGCTCGAGAGCGTGTCGCATCGGGTCTCGTCGCTTCGTCGATCTGAGTCTGAATTGACGCCGAACCTGATGCGGATCGCACGAGAAGGAGTGGAGATGGTCCATACCCGCGTGCCGGTGGCATCAACAACCAAGGCGTACTGGTCAGCTCTTACCGCCAGCATGCCTGACAGCAGAGCGGACGCCGTTGAATCTGTGCTTGTCGAAGAAGGCTACGAAAGTCTAGCCACGATCTTGGCTCGCGATGGCTACCGCAGCGCATTTTTTGAGATGTCTCGTGGCTCATTCGAGTGTGCCCCAGGTCTCTTTCAAAATCTGGGGTTCAACTGGGCATGGTTCTTTGAGAATCTCGAGGATCCATCGGCTCAAGTCGGTTACCTAGGAGGCGACGATTTTCGCATGATTGAACCCATGTTCGAATGGGTAGATAGCGCCCCGACGCCATTTCTATTGGTCACGATTACCAGTGTGGCTCACGATCCCTATGAGCTGCCTGATTGGTATCCGCATGAGCCGGGCAACTTGCCGTATGCCAATTATCTTAACGCCGTTCGATTTTCCGACGCCTTTGTCGGTCGGGTGATGGAGCAACTGGCAGATCGTGGCCTGCTTGAGAACACGCTGTTCTGTGTAATGGGCGATCATGGTGATAGCTTTCGGCCCCAGTCGAAGCGGGGGCGATGGGTTCCGCACGAGGAGGTGATCCGCGTGCCTTGGGTAATGCGTTGGCCGCGGCGTATCCAGGCAGGGCAGCGAGTATCCGGCGTGTGCTCTCAGTTGGATCTGACTCCAACCATCCTGGGATTGCTCGGGTTTGACATCACCCGTAGCGGCTTTGAAGGTCGCGATGTGTTCGGTGCATCGCCCGCACCACGTCGGATGTATTTCTGGACTTGGTACGAAGATAGCCCGCTCGGTTACGTGGAGGACCAGGCCAAGTACATCTATTGGCCATACACAGATATGTTGTACCGTTATGATCTGGTGCTGGACGCTGACGAAGCGAATCCGTCCGAGGTTGCAGGCGCCGAGAAGCGACAGATCGCTGAGCACCTGTTAGCTTGGCGCCGCGCACGTGAGGTGCAGATCTCGCCTTTGCGTTTCCGAGAAGCGGTTTTGTATCGGCATTGGCACGCGTTCAGTTCGGGCCGCTATGCATGGGCCTATTACTCAGCGAACAAGCCATAAACCGGAAGGGCCGCTCGCGATGATTCAAGCCAATCTGCTGAACAAGCACGCGGGGCGGATTGTTCTGTCGCAACTTCTGGTGCTGTTGGCACTGATGGTTCCGCTGTTTGCAGGTATGTCCGTGGGGATGGCCGGTGTTATCGTGAGCGATTACGAGGCCTCGCATGCCTTGGCCGTGCCATCGATGGTCCTGCTTCTGTGCTGGTTGTGTCGAGCCGATATCTCGATTGCATTGGCTGCACAGCGAGGATCTTACTGGGGGGTGGCTTTTATTCTGCTCGGATTGCTTATGTACGCGATGCTTTCATGGCCTTTTGCCTTTGGCTATCCGAAGCGATTGTCCTTGATACCACTGATCGCGGGCGTGATTCTTGCGATTGGTGGTTGGCGATTGTTGCGGCTAAGTGTGGTGATGCTTTTATTGGTGGCGGTCGCGATCCCGATTGGGACGCGTTACTACGCGTTTGCAGTGATTAAGCCAGAGACGATGACGCTCGCCATCTGTGCCCGCCTGCTGGACGTCTTGCCGGGTGTGATGGTTGCGGGAAAGGGCTTGGATCTGACCTATGTATACCAAGGAGCAGAAGGGCCAATTGCGCTGGGCGAGCCTTTCCGCGGCGCATCGATGTTGCTGGCATACCTGACCCTCTGTATTTTTGTGGCCGGAGCCAGAATTCGCCCGTGGTGGCAACTAGTTGTTCTTGCGGGTATTGCGATTCCCGTAGTGCTGTTCTGTAATCTTTTACGCCTGTTTGTTTTTGGTCTGGTCACGATCTATGGTGCGACTGGGTCAGTCAGCACTGCGCCGCGGGTCGCGGCCACGATCATTTCGCTGGTGTTCTGCTATATCTTGTTCGGTTTGTTGACATGGTCTTTGGGGCAGGTGATCGTTGTGGATGGTCAAGCATCTTCCGTTGAAGGTTAGGTCTGATGACACGGCGGCTTGAAACGGTGGGCAGGTATTTCCCCGTGCCTGTGCTGGCGGCGGGGATTGTTCTTCTCGCAGCCAGCTTGGGATTACCATCCATGCTCAACTGGCTAGACATCCGTTTTGAAAAGAAGCCGATCGAGATTCGCAAGACATTAATGAATTTCGAATTCGAAAATTTTGCTTCCTTTTCGCCAGTGCCGCAAACCGACCATTTTAATGTTCCTGCGGAGGTCCCTGGCATCGAGACTGACGAATGGATCCACCTGACCTATGACTTCAACACTGCCGCTTCAACCAGGCCTCGCGACCGGCAGGTGTTGCTTCTACTCTCTTACTACAGCGATCCTCGTGACAAGGTCTCGCATACCCCTGAGGTCTGTTACCGTCAGGCCGGTTGGACTCTTAATGATATTTCCGCGGTGACGGTGGCTGTTGGGGGGCTGACGGGTGCGCCGGTGATCCAGGCCAGGCTCCTGGATTTTGAGCACGATGGCAGTGGCGTGGTGGTGCTCTACATCTTCGTCTCCAATGGCAGGTTTTATGCGGATCGCGAACGGATGCGTTTGGCGATTGGGATGCCGGGTGACCGCCATGTGTATTACGCAAAGATTGAAACGGTAGCGAGATTCTTTAAGCCTCAGGATCGTGAGGCAGCCGTCGAACGGTGCAGACGCCTGCTCGCCGAAGCAATCGTACCGATGGTGCAGCGCTACTTACCCGAAGATGAGCGGGCGCGGGACCGCTATCCGGGGTTATTCTGACCTGGAGTTTAATTGCGGGATTGCCAACGAGTGATCCACCAAGCATGAAGCAGAGCCAGAACGGTGAGTACGCCCGCGACGAGCGCTACCATGGACCGTGGCTTGTGGCTTGGTGCCCATACGCCATTCAGCAGGATGGTGTTCTCGTCGGTAAATCGCACTGATGCCTGGGCGAAGGTCAGGGTGCCTCCATTGCGAGATACTCGGGCGGAAAATTTTGCCGTGTGGTCGCTACCGATTGCTAGTGATGCATTGGGAGCCCAAGCGGCGAACTGATTATTCTCGAAGGTCCACTGCCAGCCGGTGGGGACCTGGTGATTGTAGGTGCCGGGTGCAGTAATGCGAAAGCAACTAATGCGTTGGTGGCGGTGATGGGTCAGTTCCCAGTCATACTGATGGGAGTTGACATATGTCACGATGGTCACGTCCCCATGTTGAGTGCGATGGCTGGCCCCTAGTGTGGTGGCTGAGAAGCTAAACGCGAGCAGGCTGACTGTGGCGGATGTCATTTGGAGTGGAACTGGGTCCGTTGGGTAATGCAGACACCGGTGTCTTAGGCGGGTAATTCTACTTCTGAAGAATGATGGGTGACGAGTCGGTCAGCCCGAATGCCGGCGGCTTGGGGATCGGGGTGGATGAATCTGCCTGCGGCCATTTATGTGCGATACAATCATCACCACCCGGTGGGGTGGCCGAGCGGTTGAAGGCACCGGTTTTGAAAACCGGCGTGCGGCATTTTCCGTACCGTGGGTTCGAATCCCACCCCCACCGCT
>CAUZOD010000309.1:0-3957 GCA_963581115.1 Phycisphaerae bacterium
GATACGACGGCGTTACTGGTTCGAAGCCCGCCGCCTATATTATTAGCCATGCACTATGGGGGCCGCGGTGATTGATTCGACGCCGGGCCGACACCAAGCCACGGCACCTACTCGCCGATTCGATCCGCCAGAGTGTATTCGTCCAAAGTTTTCGAATTCCCGTGGTCACAAATCCAGCCTTGATGCCAAAGACAAATCCTCAGACACGGGCATCCCCAGATTCCAAAAGTTTAGATCTCTTGTCTCCTGAGGCAAACCATAACCTGTGATACCAATCATGCCACACGCAACAAATTCTGGTGCGGCTCACCTGGAAAAGATGCGCTCATAGAATTCAGCGATCGCGTCCCAAGATTCGGACTCGCACCAATTCAAATCGGCCGCATCTAGTGGATCTGTATTGATGCGAACCCGTGGCTCCATGAATTCAATTTTCTCGGCCAAGTCAACGGCACATGCCAAGCCCAGCCGTTTGCGCATCTGCCCTGCAAAACGATCAGCGAATGCGCCCTGAGTCTCGATGTATCCGCTGGGGTTCAATTTCATTGAACAATTTGAGTTTCGCAGTTGTTCGGAAAACGCCACATAGGCTCGAGCCAGCAACGACACATGAACATTATCCCGGACATATGCGGGATTGTTAACTCGCGGTGTTTTCTGATTGTACCACGAGCGAACCAAGTAACTGGTGAAGCGAGGCTCTTCGTAGGGACCAAAAGGATTAGGGATCACGAATTTTCCCAATGGAAGCCCAGCGATATCTACGTAGTAACTGAATATTTGTCCCGTCAGTGCCTTCGACAGGCCGTATGGTGACAAGGCGGGTAGCCCATCGGAACCAGCGCCCTCGTTTGGCTCAAAGACACTCCCGGTCAATAAGACAGGACAATCGAGAGCTTGCAGGACCGAACGGACATTGAAACTGTTGAGGCTTACCGCGGCAGTGATATCGAATGCAGGACTTCGGTAATCAGTCACATCCGCAGCATGATGGCACAGCAGATCCCATCCGGTTGACCGGCCTGCCACTTGGCAGAACCGCTTGTCTCCAAAAGCACAACCATACAACGATTCGCCGAGTTTGCTTGTCCGGATTACCCGCTCGGCACGCAGACCTTCATAGTCGTGTGGCTCACCGCGAAAAGTCATAGTTAGTTCGTGGCCAGCCGCATGCAACTGGTGCACGAACCACGAACCCGTAAACGAACTGGCACCAGTAAATAGAATCTTCATTTTGAATAAGGATTCAGTTGCATTTTATACTCTTAGATCGGAAACATCAGGCTGAAGCCGAACGGAAGTCTCCGACTAACTCTCACAACTTGGCATTGGCCATCCGGGCCTAGATCATCGCGTCCATGAATCTAGAAACGGCAATCACCACGACCACCTCCAAAAACATGGTCGGAAAATATTTGCACCGGTATGCATGAGTCACCACCTCGAGGTTCCACCACTTAAAGGCCCCGCCCCACCCGGAGATGGTAATCCCAATCAAAATCGGGGTGACCTTGATCCTTCTCGGAGATGCAGGTTGGTACGATCGGCCATTGGATAGAGAATCTCAGATCATTATAGCGCACACCGCGTTCCTGCCGTGGCGCATAGACCTCGTCAACGATATAGAAAGCTTCGGTCTGGTCCTCAAGAGTAATGAATCCATGCGCACATCCCTTTGGAACGTACATCATCCGCCGATTATCCGCGCTCAACTCGGCACCGAACCACTGCCCGAATGTTGGGGACCGCTCCCGCAAATCCAGGACGCAATCCCATAGCGACCCGCAGATACAACGGACGATCTTGGTTTCAGCATGAGGGGGAAGCTGATAGTGCATGCCGCGCAACGTTCCGCGGTCCGCGCTCAGTGAGTTGTTGATTTGCACAATGTTATAGGCTAGCCCGCGGGATCGAAACTCATCGACACAAAATGTGTGGGCAAAAAATCCCCGCTTGTCTTCTCGCTTTTCGAGTTCGATCGTATAGACACTCGGCAGGGGGCAGTTGTGAAATATCATAAGAAAATCAGTAGGTGCGTGGGCAGGGTTGATCACGGAGCTTTAGATCGACCTTGGGAATACTATTGACTATCTCGATTCCTAATCCAATTTATTCAACTTCCAGGCATCTCTCTATATGCGCAACGCTCGGCGGACCTCATGCCACGCCAAGCATGTTGAGGTGATCGGTGAGAGTACGTAGGCGGACGAATCGCCTGCCCTCGAACTCCTTGGGACCGAAACCGTAATCTACCATCTTACGGTGCAGTTGAATCATCCCTCGCAGCAGGTCGAACTCTAGCTCAAACTCCGGCAGAATGCGCCCCAGTAGATCGAAGTTGACACGGTAGTTACGAGGATCTTCCCCCGCCTGAGCAGCGAATTGGACCTTAGCGGTAGGAACGATCTGTTCCACTAAGTTAGCAACATCCCTGACCTGATAGTTTTCGTCGTTATGCCCGATGTTGATCGATTTATCGTGCACGTCCTCTCGCGGAGCATCCAGAAATGCAACGAACGCTCGAGCAATATCACGACAGTGGATTAACGGGCGCCATGGCGAGCCATCCGAATGGATGCGTATCTGGTTGTATGCCAAAGCTGATCCAAGCAGATTGTTGGCCACGAGATCGATACGTAGCATCGGGCTGTGACCATAAGCGGTGGCATTGCGCAGATATATAGGAGTAAATCCGGAATCGGCCAGAGACGAAACAGCCAATTCGGTCTCGGTCTTGCTTCTGGCATAAACAGTCAGCGGATTGAGCTCGTCGGTTTCCTTCAGATCAAGCTTCTGTCCCCGGCCGTAGACTGAACAGGATCCGCTGAACAGGTACCGCCCCACACCTGCTGCTTTCGCAAGTCGTGCCAGCATAATCGAAGCATCTCGGTTAATGCTATAGGTGATCCGTGGATTCAAATCGCCCATTGGATCGTTGCTGATCGCAGCCAGATGGCAGATGGCATCATGACCGTCGAGCTCCTCAGGCTGCAGGTTTCGCACGTCCTTGATCAATTCATCATCCGGCCGGGCACAGGGTTCCCACTCGCACTCGTCATATAGGCCCAGATCGCAACCGGTGACCCCGTGTCCGGCCTCCTTCAACAACTCGACCAGATGTACACCGATGTATCCGCGGTGCCCAGTCACAAATACTTTCATGCCTGCATCACCCAAGGTGCCTCGCCCAAAGACCACAGCCGGTTCAAGTGATCAACGTCGCGCTGAGTATCCATACAGTGCCAAAATCCATGATGCTTGAATAGCATCAGTTGCCCATCGTCGGCAAGCCGAACCAGCGGAATCTGTTCTAATACCGTGGGCCCATCCGTAGACAGGTACTCCAGAAAAGAGCGGCGGAAAAAGAAGTACCCGCCGTTAATCCAGTTATCCGAAAACTGCGGCTTCTCTTCGAATCGGCGTACCACCTCACCGTCCAACTGCAGTTCACCAAACCGTGATGGAAGATTCACCCCGAGCACGGTGCCAACCCGCTCATGCGCCTGATGGAATTTAAACTCCCCCCCAAGATCTGCATCTGTCACACCATCGCCGTAAGTAACAGCAAAATGCTCCGCATCCCCCAGATACTTCGCAGCAGCGAGTGCGACCCGCGCCCCAGTCATGGTCGTCTGCCCTGTATCAGCAAGAGTCACGCTCCAGTCCTGCTCATGATCGATCGAATGCACTGTAACGTTATTTGTAGCCAATTCCACCGTTAAATCACTTCTCATCCTGGCGTAGTTGAGAAAGTATTCCTTGATCACTTCCGCCTTGTAACCGAGACAGAGCACGAACTTCCTGAACCCGTGCTGCCCATAGGTCCGCATAATGTGCCATACGATTGGTTGGCCGCCCACGGGGACCATCGGCTTGGGACGCCGCCCGGTCTGTTCGCAAAGGCGAGTGCCGAGTCCGCCGCAAAGAACAAACACAGGGATTTTCTGGGGGTCGGTC
>CAUZOD010000310.1:0-3955 GCA_963581115.1 Phycisphaerae bacterium
CGACGTTGTTAGATCCCCATGAAGGACCTCCTTCACATCGCGTGGCATCCGTCACAAGGATCGCTGTTGATTCCATCGCACTGTCATCCATCTTTAGTGATTATGTTTTCCAGCGTTTCAATCCCTTCTTCATCAGGGAACAGTTACGACGATCCGGAGGTGGTCGGCCATCGAACACCGCCGGATACGCGCAGCAATCACGCAAACGACAGCGGTCGCATTGGCCGTGAGACACTTGGCAGACCGTGTCCTTAAGTGCAAACCCGAAAGCCCCTCGCAACGTTGGGCCCAGGAACCTCAATCCCCGTGGCTCATGGAGCAATTTTGCCCGAAACAATATGTCCACAGCCATCAATGGCAACAAAGACCTCCGAAACTCTTGAGCGCAAGGCGAAAAAAGCGCCCCACACCGGGTTCGAAATTCTGTCTATAGATTGCCAGATATCACAGGATCTGTCAGGCAATGCCGATTAGAAATTATTTATAGAACTTAGACAACTTTCACCGATAACCTGCGTGATAGTGTGAATTGGGAGATTATCAGAAGAAGAGCGGCAAATAGAAAGTTACATTTTTGACCTGAAAGGTGGATACGTATGGCACAAGCTGGTTACGACTTCTTTACCGCGGAAGCCTACTGCGGAAAGGATCGAAAATGCCGTGTCTGTGGGTCCGATTGCCTCCTGGCACAAGACATGTTTGGACCCACTGGATTTATCTCTTCCATGGTAAATAGATTGTCTTATCACAATGAGTTCATGTGCCCTCATACCAATAAAGTATGGCATAAGAAGGCATTGCAGATCGCTGTTGCCCTCGACAAAAATCCTAGCCCGCGTATTGCCGAGCTTATGAAAAAAGATATTGAGAATCTTCTACACGATAATTTGTGCTAGAACCTGCGAAGAGAATTGATAGATATCTAGTCGAAAATACAGGCCATCCTCACCTTGCTTGGCACCATCTGTTCAATCGAGTTTGGATCCCTTGCTCATCCTCCGCACTGCTTACACGCACGCCCAGCGCCCGAGGCGCAATACTTTCCATTTCTTGTATTTGCATACCAACGGCAGCTTCGGTTGTGCCGTACACCAGACGGTGAGATCCAGTGCGATTTAACCGAAGGCTGTTTTTGATCAGTGACTGCCGGAGCAACGTTTGTGTGCACTGGGAGTCAACCAAGGACGGCGCGGCAACGCCTTTCTGACGGACAAGGTGCCGCTGTTGTAAAACTGATAGGAAATTTGATTCTAAGTAGGGTTGCGTCGGGCCGCCGGGGTCTCAAGCCGCTCCAGAAGTTTTTGGCAGTAGCGGTTGGTCTGCTCCCTCCGAAGTCCCATCTCTACGACTTCCACTGCGCGTGATCGGTATTTGCCAGATTTGTCCGATTTGTCCGCCAGACTCAAGTAGAGCCAAGCGAGACTCGAACACGTTGTGGCGTCCAGTTCGTCGATCCGTGCATCAACAGCCTCGACGGTCTTTTGGAGAAATTCTCGTCGTACATCCCAATCGATATGGAGCCTGCTCTCCTCACTGGCAAGTAGCGAGTTTATTTTTCTGCAACCTGCCGCGAGCGCAAATGCAGGTGCGCCCTCCGAACAGCACATCTCGCTGAGCGCATGCAGTTGCTTTACGTAGTCGCCCTCCTTTTCTGCCAGATACGCAATCGTTCGCCACGCCATGGAATGCGGCGTCGAACCTACTGGTGATTCGATATACCGGGTCAGGCAAACAATCGCTTCACGATAATTCTGCAACTCACCTGGTTCCGCAAACAACTCACCAAGAAGCAGCCAACCATCGGAATATCTCCGAGAAATGAACTCGAGAATAGGACGTATCTCAGATAGATCCTGTTGCTTCGTCGCGACCTGTTGGATGAATTGTTCGAAGAGCAGTTCCAGCTTTCGTGAGAGCGTTTGGGATTTTCCGGTCAGCTGACTCGCCCCGAGGCACTTAAGCAAGTTGTAGTCACCCTCAATAGCAGCCTTCCAAGCTGAATAGCAAGTCTGTAATTAACACAACTAACAACACTTCTAACGGCACCTTACACAGCGTCAGCAATAGTAATCAAGATGGCTTAGATGTTGGACTGATTGTCGAATCATGGTCGAGATTGTCGCTTCATGTTCAAGCCAAGATTTTGGATGTGGTCAAGAAAGCCATTACGTAGAGAATAAGATCCGCTTACCGTAGATTCTCATTACTGGGGCACGGGGGTCGATCCTGATTGAAGAGCCGTGCTCCAGGCATCTCTTCATTCCATCGAGAACGCCGTTCAACTAACATAGACATTGGTACAACAATTGGAGGCAGGTCAGTGCCGTTACTCGACTCACACGGCAAGCCTCCTGTGATACAAAAAGCGATATCTACAATCACACAAGAGGAACGTCATGACTTTTCGGCTTAGTTACACAGTGATTTGGATTGGACTACTCGCCTCGGCGGGCTCGGCCGAGACCGGGCCACTGACCGAATGGCTGTTTGATGAGGGAAGTGGCGACGTGGCCCGTGACAGCACCGGAAATGGTCACGCGGCCAAGCTTGTCGGTGCCACCTGGGTCAAGGCGGGTAAAGGTTTTGCAGTTAGCCTTGACGGTACCGACGACTACGTCGACTGCACCGCTGATAAGCTGTTGGACATCACGGGACCATTCAGTATTGAAGCGTGGATCCAACCGACCCGTAATGCCAGTGGAGAGGCAGCGCTGATTGGTGAAGGCATGGGCAGTTTTGCCCTGACCTACTACAATGCCGAGCGTTGTTTCTTCTACGTCGGTGGCAGCGGCAATCACATCAAGGAACATCTGACGGTCAACCGGTGGCAGCATGTGGCTGTATCGTTCGACGGACAGCGCCTGAACATGTGGCTTAATGGCCAACGCCTGGCCAGCCGCCCGTCAAGCAAAGCAAGTTACCAAACGAATGGGCGAATCTTCATCGGCACAAAAGGCCCGCCCAACTTGCCGCGCTTCAAAGGACTGATCGACAACCTGCGCGTGTATAACTACGCCTTGTCGGCTGATGAGATCGTCAAGCACATCAAGGACGAAGCTGTCGATCACGAGTTGGCTATGGCGGTCTCAGCCGCCCAATCGGCCGCAGGCGCGACCCAATTCTTCAAGACCCACCCCAATGAAATTGACCTCAAGGAAGAAGGCGACAGCATTCTCTTTGCCAACAAGCAAATCGGCTTGGAATTCGTCAAAGGCAAACGCGGGTTTCAAATCAATCGGCTTTACGGCATCGGCCAAGACCACGACTTTCTCACCACGGAAACAGTCATCGGGCTCCGAGAATTATTTGAGATCCGCATGACACCGGACATTCGTGGCAGCGGACGAGATCATCGGGGCGACAGCATCAAACCCAGCCTGATGGGCATCATGGATGAAATGGCTGCTGACGCCTTCTCCGTCGGCACCCATTCGGCTACGACCGTCTCGTGGAAGAAGTCTAAGTCAAATGGCAACACCACACTGCATCTGTATTGGAACGACATCCCCGTCCGCGGCGATCAGCACATCATGGATGCCGAAGTCACGGTGACCCTGCGCCCCGGCGATCCGATGAGCTACTGGCGCATCAACGTCCTGAATCCCGGCACGAAATTCGGACTCGAGCGGATTCGCTTTCCACTTCTCAACATTGCGCCTATTGGTGATGCAAAGGACAATGTCTATATCTACCCACGTGAACATGGTGGCTATGTCGAAGATCCTTTCAATAACCCCCTTGGCGTCAATGGTTACTACCCATTGCACTTCAACATGCAGTTCAATGCCCTATACAACAAAAGATCGGGCGCGGGTCTCTACCTGACGACACAGGATCCAGTCCCCAATCTGATGCAGGTCCAAGTCACCAGCACACCCGAGCAAGTTATCTGGAAGGTTGCACACTTCCCGCCCAATATCACTTTCGCCGAGGAAAGCTACTGGCTGCCCTACGA
>CAUZOD010000311.1:0-3941 GCA_963581115.1 Phycisphaerae bacterium
AATATTCAAGTCGAGAAGTGGACCAAGCTTGCGCAGGGCACAGATCACGGTGCCTAATGGCTGGGCCAGTACTGCCTGTTCGTCCGATAGCCCAGGAGCGATCGCAACGATGCGCGACTCGCTGATACAGAATCTTTCGCTCAGGCCCCGCTGTTCATCTGGAACACACAGCACTTGGGTTCCTGCAGAAAATCGAGATCCGGTCGTTGCCATGATCTGCCCAATCATTTCGTGTAGCGAGTGACCAGGCTTGACCTCAAATTCACTGGCGGGATTCATCATCAGAAAAGGCAAGTCGGATCCACACAAACAGCCAAGGTGGGGTTCGAAGAGGACCAGCGGCGAGGTGCCAGACACCCCGTCGCTGGAGAGCTCCGGCTCAGGCGTTTCGATCAATCGGATCTTCCCTGGTTCGTAGATGTCACCGATAAGCATGTGTCGATCCTACCATGCTGGGTATTTCGGGATTATTGTGCACATGGTCTAACCACAACTAGGCCGAAGATTGGGTCCAAGGTGAGTTATCAACGGCCAGCGACATGACTCCCAACCGATGCTGGGAACTTAGGCACACGTCGTGCGTCTGTGACTTCGGAGACTCACGCTATGAAACGACACGCGGTTCTGGCAGCCTTTCTGGTTTTGATCCTGTCCACCACCGATGGGATGGCTCGGGTAAAGTTGATCACGCTTCCGACTCGCCAGAGAGTAGAAGTCCAACTGGATCATCCCAGCGCAACCCTAGTAGAAGAAGAGCGGATCGTGCCGCTGGTTACTGGGGGTTAACGAGGTCGACTTCTCTTGGGCGGGAACAACGATAGACCCAGGCACCATTGTGTTTAGGGTGTTGGGGCCGATCGAAGGCGGGGATCTGGATGTCAAGGTGCTCTCCGTCAGCTACCCGCCGGGTGAAAATGCGCTGCTCTGGCAGGTATTTTCCAGCGATTCAGGGTCTGTACGGGTACGGATTAGTTACCTGCTCAGTGGTCTTGAGAAGGGCTTCAATTATCGTGCCGTGGTCGAACATGATGAATCAGCTCTGACACTGAGTCAGTTCATCCGTGTCAAGAATTTCGCAGGCGAATGGTTTGGTGACAGCAGAATTCGTGCTGGATATGGCGGCCACTTTATAAAACAAATTGGTCTCAATAAAACCAAGGAGATGCTTCTGGAGAAGGTCAGTCAGATCCCGATCGTCAAGACGTACACTGCAGGCGCTGCTGTTTTTGGATACCTGGACCAGTCCAAAGGGAAATTGAATGTCCCTATGCATTACGTCATCGTTAATGATGCCGCCCACAACCTTGGCCGAACACCATTGCCGCAGGGGAAGGTCCGCATCTTTCAGAAGGATGCGGCAGACACGACAGCTTTTCTAGGTGAGGACTGGGGCCAATTCACACCCATCGATGATCGGATGCATCTTTATCTTGGCCTAGCACAGGATGTTACCGTGCGGCGCACGATTGGTCGGCAGGAACGTCATCGGGTTGCAGGTGACCTCAAGCATCTTGATGTTGTTATTAAGTATGAAATCGGGAATTTCAAGGACTCCGAGATAACACTACGCATCGTGGAGGACTTGAATCGGCTCGGACAAGAGGTTGGCAGAGGTGGAGGTGGACGCGGCCTCGAGTGGGTCCTGGCCGAGTCGACAACATTCGATCGCCTTGAGACAGTGGAAACCAATGCCCAACATCTCACGCTGCTGGCCGATCTGCCCGCGCGCAAGGGGCCTAAAGGTACGAAGATTGTTCATGAACTGCATATTCAATTTCGCAACGAGTGGTAAATCAAATGAACTTCAAATTACTCGCCTTTGCAAGCATCCTGCTAGGCACCACCATTGCCGGTGGCTACAACATCGACCTGTCGACGATCCCCCGGCGCGACACCGTCCAGTTGACCATTTACAATGCCGAAGATCTGACCTTGGTCCGAGAGACTCGACTGATCACATTCAAAATAGGTAACAATCCGCTGCAGTTCTCCTGGGCCGATACCCTGATCGATCCGACTTCGGTACAGCTGCAGTTTCGAGACCAGCCGGATGAGCTGACGGTTCTGGACACCACCTTTCCTCACGAGAAACCCCAGGAGTTGACCTGGAATGTCCGTAGTGACTTCAGCGGTGAAGCCCGGGTGGAGATCAGTTACTTCACTTCAGGAATCACCTGGTCTGCAGACTACACCGGTATCGTAGATACAGATAAGATCACGATGGGGCCAGAGGGTTTTGTGACCGTAACCAATCGCTCAGGCGAGGACTATGAACAAGCCCAAGTACGCCTGATCATAGGCAAGGTGAATCTGGTTGAGAAGATAGCGGAACTGGCCCAGCGTGGAATTCGTCCCGGCCAAGGGGATATGAATCGCAAGCAATTGCGGCGTGAAGCTGTGCGGCAGGCCGTGGCAGAAGCGGAAACGAAAACGGCCTTATTTGCAATGGATGCCTTAAAAAAAATCATTAAAGAAGGACTTAGTGAATATTTATTTTCACCATCGAGGGTACGGAGACGGTGCCGAGTGGTTGGTCGAAGCGTATGCGGAGCTTTCAATCCGACGATGTTCCTTTTGCTGTCTGTTACCGGTATCGCCCCCGTGAGTATGGTGATCAACTGGTCAAGCTCTTTGTGCTGATCAACAACCAGGAGTCACATCTGGGCGAATCACCACTGCCTGATGGAAGGGTCCGGCTCTTTAAGCAGACCGGGAGCGACGGCCTCAGCTATCTGACCCAGCAGAAAATTGCATACATTCCCATTGGGGATAGGATCGAACTAAACTTGGGCCCAAATCCGGAGGTTGTCTTTGAACTTCTGCCGCTACGGGTATTTCGTGACAACCTCTGGGGCACCTGGGGAGCTGAGTTCCGTCGGCGATTCGATCAACCAGGTGTCGAGATTCAGGATCGGGGCAAGGTTACCGGCTGGGACGAGCATACCGTATTTTCCCAGCGAATTCGCAACTACACGGCCAAGCCCATCAAGGTCGAGATCCGCCGCAGCTTCTCCGGCGATGCAATGTTTCGCAGTCAACTCAATCCGAATCCGGTCCTACATGATTTTCAAACGGTGCAACTGGTCACACAGGTCAAAGCGGGTCAGAAGGCGGATCTGCGTTATGAACTGATCATGAAGCAAGGCGATCGTGCCAAGCAGAACCGGGTCCAATTGGACCATTCCAAACCAGCACCGGTGGCTTGGCTGCAGTAGCAATTCCCAACAAAGGCCTTATCCCGCGTATCATCTGGCATGATGGATCTGGTGGCCGATTTACGAGCGATTGAAAAGACCTACCACAGGATCCACTCATCGCCTCCCGTGCCGGCACTGCGGGGTGTGAATCTCTCAATCCCGCGTGGTCAATATTTAGCGATCATGGGGCCGTCAGGAAGTGGAAAATCCACGCTCATGAACATCGTGGGGTGCTTAGATCAACCCACTAAGGGCAGCTACCGTCTGAATGGCCAGGACGTAGCAACCATGTCGGACAAAGAGATTTCCCAAGTACGTGGCGAGCGTATTGGATTCATATTCCACTTGATCCCTCAGCTGACAGTGCTGGAGAATGTCGGAGTGCCACTATTTTACGGAACATTGCCGCGAGGCCGCCGTATGGAGTTGGCTCGCAGGGCTGTTGAGCATGTGGGCCTGACCGATCGTCAAGACCACCGTCCATCGCAATTGTCCGGTGGTCAGCAACAACGAGTGGCCATTGCACGAGCCCTCGTGAACAAACCCAGCATCTTGCTGGCCGATGAACCTACCGGAAACTTGGATTCCGCCACAGGGGAAGCCATCCTCACACTGCTGGACGAGTTGCATGACTCGGGTCTGACCATCGTGATGGTGACACATGATGAGCGTGTGGCGGATCGATGCCAGCGAGTCGTTCAACTGCTGGACGGCATGATTGATTGTGATCAGCTGATAGCGACA
>CAUZOD010000312.1:0-3914 GCA_963581115.1 Phycisphaerae bacterium
CGATTGGAAACGTGTGTACGGCCATTTCATCGACGATCCCGAACAGGGATCCCCTGGTCTTGCCGCGTTCGTCGCGTCCGATGTGCTTGGGATCAAGTGACATCATGATCTCGAACATGTCGGCAAATTCACCAAGTTCATTTTTGGTCAGGAAGTCCTGTTCCTCGGCAATGCCGTACAGGCGGTCGAGTTCGAATCCAGTGGGGAAGCAGTCAAACTCCAACCCGATCTGGCGATTGGCAAAGCGAAGGCTTCTGTCGTGTCGCTCCAGGTCGATGGGTTTGGTATGGTTCTTGAAGAAGTTATTGGCCGCTTCGCGATCACCGTCGGCGGGGCGCATGGTGATGCCATACTCGGTGGCTTCATTGCGGATGTGGGAGAAGATTTGGCCCTGGGTCAGGGCGAAGTCATAGACCCGCAGATTGTCCAGCCGGCCCATGAATCGCGGGAGATTGTCACCAGCCGGTGTACCCGCGATGAAGGCGCCAGCTGGCTCATATGAGGCGACCTGTGATGCGCGACTTGCCGCGAGTTTTCCGTTAATCCACAGGGCCAGGCGCTGGCCGTCGAACGTCGCCACCAGATGGTTCCAGCGGCCACGCTTGGGAATGGCTCCGAGCCAGTTACTCACCGGCCCGTGCCCGATGTACCAGCAGATCATCTTATTATACGACGACAACGCATAGGTGCCCATACTCTCTCCGAGAAATACCACCTCACGGGAGTTGTTGTCGGTGGGCATGATCCACGCTTCGATGCTGACCGGGCCGCGGATACCCAGAGCGCCATCGCGGCCGATGTCGAGCTTGCCGCCCTGGGCCAGGTCCAAGGCGAAGCCGGAGCCTTGCCGGACCCAGACCACGTCATGCAAAGATGCATCGTGCCCGTTGCCGCTGGCATCGCCTGCAACTTCGCCCTGGCCCTCATCGAACTTCCAATGGGCTACCGGCCCGTCGGCGACCACGGCCCGACACATTGGTGAGAGTAGAATGAGAAAAAGAAATGGGCCAAATGTTCGGAGGTTCATCATGAATACCACTCCTTGCATGGGAAGACCAACCCAGACTATCACATCACAGGGGCGTCTTCTTCTGGCTCACCGTTTACGTGGGGATCCTACCTATTCAAACAAGCAGGGCGGATCAAGTTGTTTCTCATGTCAGCCAGGGCCCAGAAGAACCACAGAAAACTGGAATGTCTGCGGAGTCTTTCAGTCCATACGATCCCGATAGTTGCTTCAAGGCCTTATCGCTTCACGAACCCGGGGCCGCAGTGCTCATTGATTTGCCATTTCACTATGATTTGACCCGCAGGATCTGGTGGCGATCTGACTAGACATGATGTGCCAGCCGCATCATCGGGGGGTATGATGGCTCAGAACGTTTGTATTGCTGATCGACCGTCGAATCGTATGGGAATCGTAGCCACATTGCTTCTGATCTGCACCGCGGTGTCCGCCGAGGCCCGTATTTTTCGGGAATCGCCCATTCTTTCCCATCGTGTTGCCAGCGGCGAGTTGCCACCTGTCGCAGATCGCTTGCCAGACAATCCCGTTGTGGTCGAGCCGGTCGAGTCGATTGGCAAATACGGCGGCACGTGGCGGCGCATGGCCCAGGATATCAGTGACACGGGGCTCAACTCACGCCTGGGCTATGAAAGGTTGATCAGTTGGGACCGCACCGGTACCAAAGTCATTCCCGGAGTTGCCGAAAGCTGGGAGATGTCCGACGACGGCAAGACATTCACATTTCATTTGCGCAAGGGCATGAAGTGGTCAGACGGACACCCGTTCACCAGTGCGGATTTTCAGTTCACGCATTACGAGATCGAGTCCAACAAAGAACTGCGCCCCACACACTCTGGATGGAAGATCATCGGGGGCAAGGTCATGGATCTGAAAACACCAGATCCATATACCGTCGTCATCAGCTTCAGCCGCCCGTACGGCCTGTTTCCCGAAATGCTTTGCTATCACGGCAGGTCGTGGGACATCTATCTGCCGAAGCATTATTTGACTCAGTTCCATGTTAATTACCGCGATCCTGACGAGTTGGATAGGGAGGCGAGGCAGGCCGGCTTTATCAACTGGCGTGTCTATTTCAAGGACAGGTCCAATCTGGAGAAGAACCCGGACCTGCCGACTATCAACGCGTTCATGCCCAAGGTATCGTTCCCGGCGCCGCGTTGCTTGTCTGTCCGAAATCCTTACTACTGGAAGGTCGATCCGGAGGGCAATCAGCTGCCATACATCGACGAGATCTCCTACACAACGGTCTTTGACAGTAATGTGTTGAATCTGAAGGCACAGTCGGGTGAGGTTGATTTTCAGACGCGGCGCATCAACGCCGGAAACTACACGTTGTTCATGGAATCTCGCAAACAAGCTCGCGACCCGAAGAATCATTATCGCGTGCAAGTAGATCAGAGCACCTTTGCCATTGTGGTTTACATCAACCAATACAGCCGCGATGAAACCTTGCGGCCGATCCTGCAAGACAAGCGGTTTCGTGTCGCGTTGTCGGTAAGCATCGACCGCGAAGAGATCAGTGAAATGGTGTTCGATGGCTTGGCCGATCCGAACAATGGCGTTACCACTGAATTGGACACGTATTACAGGCCGACCCTGGACAAGATGCACACACGCTACGATCCTAAACTCGCAAATCAGTTGCTTGATGAAGTGGGCCTCAAGCGAGGCACTGACGGAGTTCGTCGTTTACCCAGCGGCGAACCTTTTCGTCAGATCCTGCACATCTATCCGTCGGAAGCGAGCGTTTCGGAAAACCTGTGGTTGCTCGTGGTGGAATATTGGCGTGAAATAGGGCTGCAATTTATAGTCAAGCTCGAGGATGCCACGCTCAGCGGCATGCAGGCGCGTAACGGCGACTCAGATTTCTGGGCCTACCATTCGGCGGGATTGCACTGGGAACTGGACGGTATATGGCTGGCTCCAATCGCACCAGGGAGCTATTACGCGCCGCTCTACGGGCGTTACTACTATTCCAAAGGCAAAGCCGGGGTCAAGCCGCCACCCGAGCACCAGCAACTAGTGCACTGGTATCACCAGATGAAATCCACCCCGTCCCGCGATCGCCGCATCGAGATAGGGCAAAAGGTGCTGCAGCACTGGGCGAACCAGTGCTACATGATCGGCATTTGCCGCAAGCCAGAAGTGTTCATCATTTCCGAGCGGTTCAGGAACGTGCCGGCCCGGATCATTCAGGACTACAGACTCATGACGCCCGGGTACATTGGCATCGAGCAGTTCTATATCGACGATGCAGGGTCATAACGCATGTTGACGTATATCATCCGCCGGTTGATGATCATGATTCCGACCCTGCTGGTGGTATCGATCGGTACGTTTGCAATTATTCAGTTGCCACCTGGTGATTACGTGACGACGTTGATGGCCCAACTGGCCATGTCGGGCGAGCCCATTGACATGGAACGACTCGAAGCCATGCGGCGCGAGTATGGCCTTGAGCAGCCAATGTGGCGGCAGTACACGCGATGGATGGGGTTTGAGTGGTTCTATGGCTCCCGCCGAGGCAGGCCGATGGAAATGTTTGGTGGGCCTAGCGGCATGCTGCAAGGTGACTTCGGTCAGTCGTTTAAGTACAGCAGGCCGGTAAATAAGCTTATCTGGGAACGGATCGCGCTGACCACATCGATCGCACTGACGTCTATTATTGTTACGTGGATCATTGCGATTCCGATCGGGATCTGGTCCGCGGTGCGCCAGTATGGGAAACTTGATTACGCGGCGACATTCCTGGCGTTTATTGGGATGTCTATACCTCAGTTTCTCTTTGCCCTTTTGATGCTATTCATCGCCAACCGCTACTTTAACATTAGCGCTGGCGGGCTCTTTACCGAGCCGTATATCGATGCGGCCTGGAACATGGACAAAG
>CAUZOD010000313.1:0-3894 GCA_963581115.1 Phycisphaerae bacterium
GGTTCCAACGTGAACGATACCCACTGGTCCACGTAGCTGCCGGACTTCAACAGAGCCTTGAAAGACCCTGAGCAGGCTGAGGTAAGTCTGGTAGACAATCTGTCTGGTACGCCCGAATCCTAGGCTGATGGCCGCCATGGGGTTGCGGACTACCACTGGTTCTAGTAATGCGGCGAAGTAGACTGAGTCTGGTGCACCCCAGGCAGCCTGGGACAACATTGCCACCTCATCCGGTGCCAGTGTCATCGCGCCTCGCTCAACCGGGTGTTCAGCGATGTTGAGTTCATACTCAACCGCGATATCAATGACATCGGTCTCAGCAGGCAATTGCGCCATGATCCTCTGCATGTCCGCCCAGGATTCGACGATCTGCCCTTCAATGGCCGTGATGCGCGAACCGCCAACCAGTCCGAGTCCGGATCCAGGCGAGTCGTTGAGTACCTTGCCTACAATCGGTGTCCGTGGCCGCATCAGGCGAATCCCGATCTTGCCGCCAACCGGGGTGATCGGGCCCAGCCCGACTTGGCGATCGGCCCGTTGAACGATCAGGTTGATCGGATTACCCTTGGCATTTTTGATGGTCTTGATGATCTCATCGAAATCAGGCCATGACTTTTCACTCAACATGGCCACAAGGTCGCCTTCTTGTACACCAGCGATCGCAGCCGGTGAATCGGCGACCGTCGGTGCGATCTTTACCGCTGGGACCAGGCCCGCCAGATTACTGATGCCATTTGAGTCGTTCAGCCATGGTGCGGCATGCATTGGTACATCAATTAATCGCCCTACTTCGTCGGCAAATGTCACCGTGACCGGCCGGCCATGGAGGGCGACGGTCTGGCGGTAATACTGGCCAAAACTATCGATGGTGGCGTCGTCGATTGCAATTACACGCATCCCAGGACGTACCCCTGCCGCAAATGGCTCGCTGTTCGCGATGATCTGCTTCACGACAACATCTTGAGGCGGGCCGATGCCCACAACCAATAGATTTTCCTGAGTTGCATCAGGCTGGGCAGTAAGCACATACTCAAGAGTTTCACCCGTGTGAGGGCGATCGATGACAAAATGCAACGGGCTGCCTTTGCGGCTGAGCATCGTCGCAGCCTTGACATCCATCATGTCCCGAACGACTTCGCCCCCGACGTGGGTGATCCGGTCGCCTACCTGAAGCCCCCTGTATTCTGGATCCCCTTCATGTCCCTGGACATACTCGGTGGCGGCTGGAAAGCCTGGAGCCACTGCCCCAACAATTGCCGGGGGGAACTTTACACCCACCATGAATGCAATCACGAAGAATACCAATCCGAATATCAAGTTCATTACCACGCCTGCCGAGATTACACACGACCGGGCCCAGATGGGTTTGCTGTTGAATGAACAGGGATCGTTGCTTGACATCGACGGGTCCAGATCCTCCTGTCCCAGCATCTTGACGTATCCGCCCAAGGGCAGCCAGTTGATCCGGTACTCGGTCTCACCCAGGTCCAACTCAGCGGTTGCCTCATTGACCCGTGCTGACGGGTATTCGCCGAGCAGCCTTTTTGTTTCTTTACGGTCTTTCGGGATACTTGCGTTGCTGGGGGACACAGTCGGTTCGTCAGACCGTTTGAGAAATTCTACGATCCGCCGCTCGTAATCTGGTTCCGTGGAACCGCTACAAAATCCGATCCCCTTGCGCCATGCCAATACTGATGGTCCGAAACCGATGGCAAACTGGGTGCATTTGATCCCCACCCATTTGGCAACGAGAAAATGCCCTAACTCATGTACGAAGATGAGAAATCCAAAACCAATGATCAGAGCAATGATGGCGCCGATGTCGAACATAAGGTAAATCTCGAGGTAAGTCTGGATTTGATGGGGTAGGTTTCTTGGGTCTGGTTACTGTCAAAGCAGGCGTCTTCCGTAATGCCGTGCTTGATCTGCTGCGTTTGGTTTCCGATGGTCATGTCTGTCCGACCGCGATCTGGTGATCGACGAATGATCTCGCTTTCCGGTCGGCATCGAGTACCGCCTGTAGGCAGTCAACCGGTTCGATTGCGATCGACTCCAACGCGGCAGCCACCAGTTCAAATATCCGTCCAAATCGTATTCGCCGGTCCAGGAATGCCTTGACGGACGCTTCGTTGGCGGCATTAAAGATAGCTCCTGCCGTGGCTCCGGCAGCAATCACGTCATATGCTAAGCGCAGCAAGGGGAATCGGCCAAAATCAGGTAGTTCGAATGTCAACTGGGATAAGGTCGACCAATCCAATGACTTGCTGCAGCCTGCCGGGCGGTCTGGATAAGTCAGGGCATATTGGATCGGTGTTCGCATATCCGGGGGACCGACCTGAGCCAGGATCGAGTGATCCATGAATTCAACGAAACTATGGATCAGAGATTGCGGATGAACAATCATGTCAATGCGTGACGCGGGCAACCCAAACAACCAATGTGCCTCGATGACCTCCAAGGCCTTGTTCATCATCGAGGCGCTGTCAATTGTGATTTTGGGACCCATATCCCATGTGGGATGATCGAGTGCCTCTTCGGGGGTGGCATTAACAATGGTTTGCCTGTCGGCACAGCGAAATGGGCCACCAGAAGCAGTCAGGACAATTCGCTTGACATAACGAGTGTTCACATGGTGGAGATTTGGGGCATCGATCGTGTCAACGGTTACATGTGGTGCACCTGGAGATTGTTGGTCAAGGTGTGTTTGTGCTTCCAGGCACTGAAAAATCGCCGAGTGCTCACTGTCAACTGGAATCAATCTGGCACCTTTCTGATGCACACGCGGTACGACTAGGGCTCCGGCTCCAACCAGTGTTTCCTTGTTTGCAAGCGCAATGCGCATGCCAGCGTCGATTGCCGCTAACGTGGCCTCTAGCCCCGCGGCACCAACAATGGCGGCCACCGCATCAGTCGCATCACTTTCCTCAATGAGTTTGCGAGCTGCGTTCGGTCCCGCGAAGACAGCTGCATCAGGCAGAGCTTCACGTAGGGAGTCCTGCAAGGTGGCGTTAGCGATCGCTACCTGCCGCACACCAAATCGTCTGGCCTGCTCGATCAGCAGCGATACATTGGTCCCTGCCGCCAGTCCCACTACCTTGATGTCGACATTATTATCCTTGTTCAGGTGTTCTACGACGCGCAGCGTGTTTACGCCAATCGAGCCCGTGCAGCCGAGAACGACCAGTTTTCGACGCTCGGGTCGTTTGCTCATGCGGGGTCTCCTGCAGTCTTCGGGGTCGCAATGGACAGTTTCTTGTTCGAGTATCCCGGACTCGTAGCGGATTTTTTCACGTTGGGCACCTCGGATTTGCCATCGCGGTGCATTTGGGTCGTCTGGAGTGCAACGGGAGACTGCTTGGAGGCCGATTTTTCGACTTCGCGATTTGGATCCATGGCAAGCTCTTCCCCATCTTGCTTGCTCGTATCTCGGCCCCGTCCACTGCGTCGTCGTCGCCGATTGCTCTTCTTGCTGGGCGTTGGTACGGGATCGGCTGCTTCGACTGAAGTCGGTCCTTTTGGCGCATCACCAGCCTTCGGAGGAGGAATCTTCGTGGCTTTCAAATCATTTTCGGTCTTTGGGGGCGAAGCGGGCTCTTCCCCATCTTGCCTGCTCTTGCCCCGGCCCCGTCCACCGCGCCGCCGCCGCCGTTTGCTCTTCTTTTTGCTGACCGTTGATAGCGGATCGGCTTCTTCGACTGTTGATATGGGATCGGCTTCTTCGACTGTTGATATGGGATCGGCGTCTTCGGTTGTTGATATGGGATCGGCGTCTTCGGTTGTTGATACGAGATCAGTATCTTCGATCGGAGCTAGCTCCTCTGGCATCTCGCCGGTCTCCAAGGCAGGATCCTTGGCTGCCTCCAACTCGACAAAAGTCGCATCTGCCGGTTTGGC
>CAUZOD010000314.1:0-3888 GCA_963581115.1 Phycisphaerae bacterium
TTCTCTGTAAACGTAGTGATCGCGGTGGCCGGGGTCACGGAC
Source organism: Phycisphaerae bacterium (assembly GCA_963581115.1). Lineage (GTDB taxonomy): Bacteria > Planctomycetota > Phycisphaerae > Phycisphaerales > Phycisphaeraceae > CAUZOD01. Next base: position 43 of record CAUZOD010000314.1, read on the forward strand.
TGCCAGAACCGGCATCATCGCCTTAAGTCACAGTCAACCTGTCCGGATGAGAGATCCTTCCTCATGGCTTGCAATTATTGGTTCGTGAGCGATAATCGCCGACACAGAAGGAAGAAATGGATGTGCACCCTTGTGCCCCACTTCCACCCGCTCGAACTGCTCGATTAACAGCCTATTATCTCCCCGGAACCCGTCCAAAGAACAGGGTAATATCATGCACTGGCGTTTAGACGAAAATCTATCTCCATCCACATATCAGCGTCTTAGACAAATTGCGGAACCACTCACCTTCTCGAAGGGGGCGGTGCTGATCTCCGAGGGGGACCAGGATCGAACTTTGTTTATCCTGGAATCAGGCTCTGTCAGCTTGGCGCAAAAGACCGACAATGGCGAACAGAAACTTGGCACGATCGGGGCGGGCGATGTGGTTGGAGAATTCGCCTTCATCGATGAACGCCCCCGATCCGCCACCGTGACGATTGGCGAAACTGCACAACTTCTCAAATTGGATCATGCCAAGGTCATGCGTACCCTGGTTGACGCACCTGAAGCTCTGGCAGAGTTGCTGCAAGCGCTTGCTAACCGCGTCACCCTGCGGTTGCGCAGCTACATGTCCGAACAGAGTGTTCAGAACGAACTCTCGAAGGTCTCTGGCATATCTGATGCACCCGCAGGCAAAACCGGGGACGCGTATCTGGAAGAACTTATTGACGAAGCGCTTGCCCACCCGGCGGTCAGCCATCCTTATTTGAACGATTTGGCCCAGGGGAATCTGCCCGACTTAAAATGGGCCCTATGTGACTTTGCTACCCAGTATCCCGGCTACTGTGCCCATTTCCCCCGATATCTGACAATGGTCATTTCCAAGCTGGACTCGCCCAAGCATCGCATGACTTTGATGCAGAATCTGATCGAGGAAAGCGGTATGCTCGATGACGAAGAAATAGAGGTGCTGGTCGAGCACGGCATTGACCCTGACTGGGTCCAGGGGATTCCACACCCCAAGCTATTTGAGAGGTTTCAACATGCCATGGGCGTGCATGACACCCATGAGCAGGCTGATGACGTCCTCGAGGTGGTGTGTTGGCGAGAATCCTTTTATCACCTCCTGTCAAACGGCTCACCCGCTGAAGCGGTGGGCGCTATCGGGCTGGGAACAGAGAACATAGTCAACAAAATATACACGCCGATTATCCGTGCAATCGAACGCCTGGGCACACTTGATCGGGAACAGTACGTGTTTTTCGAACTTCATTGCGAGGTCGACGATGACCATCACGAGGCACTGTTGGCCATTGCCAGTGATTTTGCGGACGACCGGCAGAATTGCATTGACCTTCGCAAGGGCATGCTCAAGGCCCTTGGCCTGCGCGCCATGTTCTGGGACTGGATGTACGATCGCGCCCGGCACAGGGAACCATGCGCATGACCGAACCAAATGCGGACCTCTACGACCGGGCAGCACCCGATTGGAAACGGACCGAACCCATCCTCCTTTCAGATTTCACGGCCCGCCCCTTTCTATTGTCATGGTCCGAACCAATCGAGGCACAGCGGATTCTCGACCTCGGATGCGGTGAAGGATACTTCGCGCGGCAGCTCAAAAGTCGCGGAGCCGCCCATGTGGAAGGGATAGATATATCCGGGGAAATGATCGCCGGAGCAATCGAGGCGGAAAAAACTGAGCCGCTTGGAATTCGCTATCAGGTGTCGGATGCTTCGGAATTATCCGAATTTAGTGACCAGGAGTTCGACCTCGTTGTTGCCGTTTTTCTGTTCAATTATGTTGACCATGAACAAATGACGACGATCATGAAGGGGATATTCAGAGTTCTCCGCAAAGGCGGGCGTTTTATTTTTTCCGTTCCGCATCCGTTCTTTGCGTTCCTCCACGAGGAAGAGCCCCCATTCTACTTTCAACGAAAAAACAGCGGCTATTTTTCAGGGCGGAATACACTTTTTGAAGGCCGGATCTGGCGTCGCGATGGCACCGCTGTCCCCGTCCGATGCATCCACAAGACTATTGAGGATTACTTCAGTTCTCTCGCAGCGGCAGGCTTCACCACACTACCCGACACCCGGGAACTCTGCGCTCTGCCCGAGCACCTCGAGATGGACCCGAAGTTCTTTGAACCCTTGAAAGACAAGCCCCTTCACCTTGCCTTTCGGATAGTACGCTGAGGTGAACTGCATTGATTTCACTTAAACAGTATGAAATAGCTCCAACCCTTCCCAAATCATTCACCTGGGATGCTGAGGACTTATGGGCCAGACCCGCCTGGCGGATGAAGGTCGCGGATAAAACAACTAAGGCATTCCAGCAGGCCACCGAAAATCTTGTGATCGATGACGATTTCTTGAACAGTTACAATCATGGGGACATAGAAAATATCGGTCTCCAACAGCTCGCCGACGATATGCGCGAAGAACTCCAGAATGGATCCGGTGTTGTTTGGCTCCAGGGCATTCCCGCGACGGAATTCTCCGTGGCGCAAATGAAGTTTTTTTATCTTGCCGTCGGGGCAGCCATTGGCCAGTGCATGGAAACCTACGGACGCCTCTACGACGTGCGGGATTACGGGGGATCGTACAAAAAAGAACGGATCCCGGTCTCCCAGACGCGTGCGGCCACCGGCTTTCATACCGACAGCAGTGCACGAAATAACATGCCGGATATTGTGGCGCTTCTTTGTCTACAACCAGCACGCACAGGAGGAGAGAGCCTTGTCGTCAGCAGCGCTACGGCACATGAGCGACTCCGTGAAAGCAACTTGCCGGCCTTGACCATTCTGTACCGGGAATTCATCCGTGACATCGTGACCCCCGGGACTGGCAAGACGATGGACGCGTTGCTGGACAATCGATTCCCCGTATTTTCACAGGGTCTCTATTCGCCGGGGCTGTCATTCCGCTACATGCGATACTGGATCGAGAAGGGACACAAGGAAGCAAAGATGGATCTGGCGCAGGCAGAACTCGACGCCCTGAACGCACTTGATGGCTTTCTCGAATCGCCGGAGCTGGCTGGACAATTCAAACTCGAAGCTGGCGATCAACTCTGGGCCAATAATCACATCGTGGCCCACAATCGCACGGCGTATGAAGAGGACCCCCAACAGCCACGCCATTATGTTCGTCTGTGGATTTCGACATAAACAGATAGCTGCCGAAAAGGTTCTGGAGATGGTCAGCCATCGTTGCTTGACCGATTTTTCCCAGGAAATCTGCCGCACTTAAAATGAGCCAGCCGTGACTTTACTGGTCAGTATCCCGGCTACTGCTTTATTTTCTCCGATATCTGACAATGGTCATTGCCAAACTGGACGCGCCAAGCCATCGCATGACTTCAATGCCGGAGGTGTCTCTGATCGCATGGCCGCTGGCAACGGGTGAGAACTATGCGGGCCTGATTCTTAACGTGCTTGATCGCATGGGACTGGCCTGAGGCATTCATGCCGCAACGCCAGGGGCCAGGACAACGAAACGGCCGACCGCCAGGCACCGCTGACTCATGGCAGAAATCTTCGGGACCGTACCCCGCATTCTCACGGCTTCGGGTCTTGACGGTTTGACAGAAACCTTACGTGAAATTGGCCAGGACCACAACAAAAATCGCCAGCACGATCCCCAGCGCCTGACGCCGGTCTATGGCCTCCTTCCACAGCAGCCAGGATACCGCCAGATTGAGACTGATCACTGCAGTACCGGCAGTCGGAAAGACGATTGCGGTCGACATTACGCCCAGGCTGAGCAGCAGAAAAACGATGTTCAGCGTATTGGCAACACCGATGCCCAAGCCAAGCCCACAGTCGAACTTCGTGACCCGCAGTCGCGCGTAAAGCGCGT
>CAUZOD010000315.1:0-3841 GCA_963581115.1 Phycisphaerae bacterium
CTTCGCTTGCGCCTGTGTCAACAGCTCTGAATTAACTCCCTCGCTGCTTTGGATCGCATCGTCATCATCTTCTTCGGTGTCGGATTCGTCCTTTAGCTCCTCGAGATCCTTAGTCACCGAGGAAAGCGATCCCTTGCCATGACGCATCACCATGGGCAAGAATTTGGGCGGCATTTTGGTGTTGTCTACCAACACAATTCCCACAAGGTCCAGGTACGCCAGTATCTCATCGATCCGATCCGGATCAACAGATTCATCCGGCAATAATGCGTTGAGCTGATCGAACGTGATCCGACCATGGCACTTACCAAATTCGATCAGTTCCGTCATTGCTGGATGCATGGTGTCGATCATGGTGCTATTTCCCTTCTACCTGGTCTCGCTTCCTGAAAACAACTATCTTTGATATCCTTATTTGTCACGGCTCACCTACGCATAATCTTGGTCGGTGACGGGTGGGCACGCCTATGCTCAAGCAGGCGATCTGCCTCATCGGGCGCTGCCACCAATCGACGCTCCTGCTGATAACGTTGCTCCCCGCCAAATCTTAGGATTGCTTCCGCCGCCTCGACAACTATCCTCGCAGTGAGTTGTGTGCTGGCCCTTGTGACCTGATTGATCTCGGCGTCGGCACCGACAACGATCTCCGTCAAATGTGTCAACTGCTCTTGAGCTAATTCGCCCAATAGCGGCGCCAACTTGATTGGGTCGCCGTCACTGAGCCGTCCATACAGCCGAGTATAAAGATCGCGGTGCTCCGCTGTGATGAATTCACTGGGTGGAAGTGCCTCATCAAGCGACCGGCCATCTGCAAGCGTCTGGTGAAATAGTTCGTTCTGCTGGATCAGCCCACCGATGATCTGCCGCTCGGCCTGGGCAATGGCCTTTGTGTGCTGCGTCACGGGCTCCTCGAAAGTTGACGATTGCACTCTGCTCCGGTCCGACGCTCGTAGCAGTTCCATGATCTGCGATTCACCGATGCCTAAGATCTCTGCAAGTTGGCCAATCACCAGTGTGCGCCGGATGGATCCAGCCCGGGCAAGTCCCAGTTCGACGATCCGGTTCAGGTAATCCGATGCCAGCTTCTGCCGACTGGTCACCGTTTCAGCCACCTGTAGGTCCTGGCGCATCCGCTCGAACAGATAAGTCAGTGCATCCGTGGCCTGATCGACAATGATCCGCCAGCGATCCACGCCGTTGGCACTGTGTAATAGGCTGTCTGGATCTTCGCCGACCGGCAACACCGCAATCGCCACGTCTACGTCAGCTGTTAGAAACAGTTCCACCGCGCGGTCCGCCGCCTTGCGGCCAGCATCATCCGCGTCGAAGACGAGTACTACCTGATCAGCATACCGGCGTAACTCGCGGATATGATCCTCGGTCAACGCAGTACCCAGCGTTGCCACGACATTGTGGGCTCCTGCTTGGTGACAGGCGATCACGTCGGTATAACCTTCCACCACCACGGCTCGATGTTCGTCGATGATGGGCTTCTTAGCCAAATGTGTCCCGTAGAGCGTTGCAGACTTCCGGAACAGCACTGTCTCCGGACTGTTCAGGTACTTTGCTTCCGCTGCATCGTCGCGCACCGATTCGGGCAGGATTCTTCCGCCAAAGGCAATGGGCCGGCCAATGGCATCAAATATCGGAAAGATCAGACGATGCCGCAGCCGATCGTAATGGGAACCATATGCCGATGAGCCCTCACGCGATGCGATCAAACCGGCCGATTCGAAACCACGTCGATCCCAGTGCTTGTGCTCGATGGTCTCCACTAGACCATCCCAGCGATCGGGGGAAACACCCAGTGCAAATAGCTCGATCATCTCATCGCTAATCTGGCGATCCTGCAAATATTCCCGTGCAACCCTACCATGGTCAGTATGCCTGAGCATGGCTGAATAAAAACTGACGGCCAATTGGTTGGCCTCGGAGATACTCTTGCGGTCGTCCTGCCCGAATCCAGTTGCCATAGACCTGCCTACTGCAGGCTGAATCTCGATCCCGGCAAGTTGCGCGAGATATTCCAATGCCTCTGGGAAGCTCATTTTGTGGTATTTCATCATCCAGCCGTACGCGTCACCTCCGGTGCCACAAACAAAGCAATGAAAAATCTGTTTCTGCGGTGAAACAAACATTGACGGATTCTTGTCATCGTGGAATGGGCAAAGGCCGGCGAACTCTTTACCCTTTGGGCGCAGAGCAACCTGTTCACCTATCAGGCGCACAATATCAGTGGCCTGCTGAATCTGTAACTTCTGATCGTCGCGAACAACCATAGGGCAGATGCCGATTTATCGGCATGCATGGATAATACCTAGCGCCACAGGCGGAGCTGTAGCCTGGTGATCCAAACGGGTGGGGTCTAGCGGTAGCGGGTTAAGCAATCGGGCCACGGGTGGGCGTCGCCTTGGCCTCGTCGATTGTCGCCACCACGAAAATTTGCTTCCCTGGACCTCTAAAGAAAACTAGCACCAGCGGGGCTGAAGTCAATCGGAAAAACCGGCCCAACTGGAAAATTCGCTTCCTAACCGATAATACCATCCAAATTCAAGCATCCACCGGTGGGTCGGGCCGGTAGGCATACTTACGCTTCAGCGGCTTGACCACCATGCCGCCGCGAATCGCCTTGGTCGAAGCCTTGATCCGGGCGACACTGCCGTCGGGCAATATGGCAGTCACAGTTTGAATATTGGCACAAAATCGCCTCTTGGTCTTTCCCGTCACCTTTGTCCCCACGCCCCCTAAGTACTTGGGTTTGCCACGGTGAGTGTAGGTGCGACCAGCATGCGACCGGCGACCGGTAAACTGGCAGACACGGGGCATGGGATTGGTCCTTCTGATTTCTGCCTGCTGGGGCGAGTCGAGCAGAGCATTGTAACTTGCAACCAGATCGTTGCAAGCCTCTGGCCCATTACCCGAAATCGCCACCGCCCCCCCAATAACCGGCCACTGTGAAAACCTAGACACCTGGACCATGAGAGCTAGAATGGCTGCTTTCCCACCGGACGGATGAGGCTCCCTGTGAATTGTCGTTGATACGCCACACTGCCCCCTTTCCCCGTGTGGATTCGGCCCCGACCGCCTGGGTGGTGCCACCAACGGCTGAAAGGCCCATCCCGTGACGCAGATGCAGCGAGAACATCTGGCAGTCCGCCGTGAAAAATCGGTCTTGGTCAGTTGCCTCCTGCCCACCGGTGGCCCTAGGGGCCCGTCCGCTCTGGCAACGACCGACCCACATGACCCGCTCTCAGAGCTGAGATCTCTGGCCGATACGGCCGGCGCCTTGGTCGTCGATGAACTGCTGCAGAAGAAGCAGAAGCCTGACCCGGCAACATTTATTGGCAAGGGCAAGGTCGGCGAACTGGCACAAATGGTAGATCTTCATGGAGCCGATGTCGCCATTTTCGACAATGACCTTTCACCGTCACAAATAGGTAATATCGAACAGCGGATCGAGACGAAAGTGATCGACCGCAGCGAGTTGATCCTGGACATTTTTGCTGCCCGTGCCCGAACCCACGAGGCTCGGCTCCAGGTAGAACTGGCACAACTCGAATACACCTATCCCCGCCTGAGGGCCATGTGGTCGCACCTGGAACGGATCGTGGGCGGAGCCCCCACCGGGATTGGCACCCGTGGACCCGGCGAACAACAGCTAGAGATTGATCGTCGCATTGTACAACGTAAAAAAACTCGACTTCGCCGTGAAATCGTGCAGATACAGTCCCGCAAGACACGGGAGGTCCAGGCCCGGAATCGGAACTATTTCACAGTAGGGCTCGTCGGATACACAAACGCTGGTAAGAGCACGCTGTTTAACACCCTGACCGAAGCATCT
>CAUZOD010000316.1:0-3806 GCA_963581115.1 Phycisphaerae bacterium
TGTTGCGATTGTTTACGGGACGCGGTGCTACGAACTGGCCGCCGAAAACCGAAGCGGCGACTGTGAAGTCCTGCTAATCGATGTATTTCAGGCCAATCTCGATCGGCTCAATGCCTTCAAATGGCACCTGTGGGAGCGATTTGGCCTTCAGAGCTTGCACTACGAGGAATCCTGGGATTTCGAGGAATATGTCCGCCTCGCCGAACCAGCGATCAACGCCCTACGCGCCCTGCTGGACAATGCGAACCTGCCCTGCATCCTATTCGCCCATGAGTACATGGGGCTACCCGCTGCGCTTGCGGCAATCCTCGATGGCTCAGACATATTCCGCACCGTATTCTACGGCCATGAGTGTGCCACTGCCCGCCGCATCGTTGAGAACCACCCTGGCCACGACACGATGTTCTACAACGTGCTCGCGCAAGCCCAGACGAACAATCTCTACGTCACCGACGTTTTCGGAAACCGCGATGCCTGCTTGCGCCATGCCCTGATTAGCCGGTGCCATTTGTGTGACGGCATCATTGCCGTCGGCGACCACACCCGTGATGAACTACAGTTTCTTAACGCCGCATGCAACAACAAGAAGATCGACGTTGTCTACAACGGTTTGCCGGCTATGCAGGTGAACGCCGAACAGAAACTACAAAGCAGACAAGCCCTGGTCCGGTTCGCTGCCCATCTGGTCGATTTTGAGCCAGACGTCCTGATGACACATGTCACCCGCCCAGTAATTAGCAAAGGACTATGGCGTGACGTGGCAGTGTGCCACGAATTGGATTCTCGGTTCGCCTCACAGGGGCGGCGGGGCGTCCTGTTTATTCTCACCAGCGCTGGGGGCATACGTCGCACTACAGACGTGCGTCAGATGGAGCAAGAGTACGGTTGGCCGCGGCATCATCGTGAAGGCTTCCCTGACCTGGTGGGACCGGAGATCGATCTACATCGAATCATCGAACCATTCAATAGCGATCACCGCCATATTCAAATCATACTGGTCAACCAGTTCGGCTGGTCACCGGATCGGATCAGCGATCGGCTGCCAGCACTAACCAGCATGGCAGATCTGCGACGGGGAACGGATGTCGAATTCGGGATGGCCACCTACGAGCCGTTCGGCATCAGCCCACTGGAACCGCTGGGCTGTGGTGCGATCTGTGTTGTCTCTAGCGTGTGTGGCTGCGAACGCTTCGTCGGCCGCATCTCAAATAGATCGGCAAACGTGATCTGTGCAGACTTCACGTGCCTGAGCGATCCCCACAGTATCAACGATCTGCTGGCGATCACAACCAAGCAGCGAAACGACATAGAACAAACGCAAGCCGCACAGACCGCCGACCGACTGATGAACCTCCTGCCCCTCGATGATCAAGGGCGATTGCACCTACTCCGTTCAGGACAGCGACTGGTCGCACAAATGGGTTGGGACCAGGTAATCGAAGACGGCATACTCCCGTTGCTCGAACGGGTCTGCAACCATCACGGTCAATCCTCTGATCCCGGGTGCCACAACATCCCCACGGTGCCAGATGGGATAAGATGATCGCAATGGCAAAGTGCATCCGCATCAGCCTCGCCGGCAAATGCCAGTTGCTGTTTGGTTTTGCTGTGGTATTAATCCTGGTCGCCGCACTGGCGGTTGTGTGGCAGAGGATGCAAAATCTGGTGGATCGTGGTGCGTTGAAGCGGACCCGTGACTTTGCCAACACCTACATCGATGGCTCAATTCAACAGCAGCATGCCATAGCTGGACTTGAGGTACGGCAGATCGATCCGCGAAAACTCGATCCCACCGATGCCCAAGATCCATTTGTGACGAGCGCAATCCAACGATTCGGCCTTCGCCCATCCGTGAAGGAGCGGTTCACAAGCGCAACTGACGCCAACGGCAATATGTACTACCGATACGCCCGAGCAATCCGTGCCCCGGTCCCCAACCCCCCGGACAAGAGCCAGCACCACGATGGATTCGATGATTCACCGACCTCAGTCCTGCTGATCGAGTTGTCTGACCACGACACATCGGTTCAACAGATGATCAATCGAATCTACATAGTGGCCGCGGGACTGGCGGCGGGCCTGCTCGCGATCGCTGTGTTCTGGTTCATCACGACAAGGTTGATCCTATCGCCGATCCGCCTCCTAGGGGATTACGCGCAAAAGGTTTTGGAGGGCGACGTTCACATCCGCGCCGATGTGAACACGGGAGATGAATTCCAGAAACTCTGCAACATGTTCAACGCCATGCTCGACAAAGTCAAGGCCAATGAAGAGGATTTGCGCGCGGCCAACAAGACCATGGAACTCAAGCTTGGCGAGATTGCCGAATCCAACGTGGCCCTCTACGAAGCAAACAAGATCAAAGGCGAATTTCTAGCCAACGTGTCCCACGAACTGCGTACCCCTTTGAATTCGATTGTTGGATTCGGGGAAGTGCTCCAAGAGTCACTTGCCGATCGGACAGGACCTGTCGATGAAAAACGCAAGCGCTACATCTCCAACATTATCACCTCCAGCCGCAGACTTCTGGATCTGATCAATGATCTGCTTGACCTGGCCAAAATTGAAGCCGGTCGCATGAAATTAACGCTGAGCCCTGTCAGCGTGTCCGACACCGCTGAAGGCCTGATAAATCTGATTCGGCCCCTGGCAGAGAAGAGGAAAATCGCCCTGCACCTCAAGCTAGAACCAAACCTGCCCGTGGCCCGTACCGACGCCGGGAAACTGCAGCAGATTCTGTTTAATTTTCTTGCCAACGCGGTGAAGTTCACACCCATCGGTGGTACCGTCACTCTAGCGGCAAGGAAAATCGCTGCAGCACCGCAGAACGGCCCAACGCGGGTCTGCCTCAGTGTCAGCGACACCGGACCCGGCATCAGCCCCGAGTACCAGGAACGGATCTTTGAGAAGTTCACACAATTGGACCCCACCGCTACCAAAGAGCATGGAGGTACTGGACTGGGCCTGACGATCAGTCGTGAACTTGCAGAACTGCTTCAGGGATCGATCGAACTGGATGGTGGCCTGGGGCACGGCGCCACATTCAGCTTGATTGTTCCAATAGACATGACAAAGCAAGGCGCCCCATTAATGCCCCAAGTCGCTGGCGCGTAAGCGGTTTGGCCTTTGGGACAATTCGGCCTACCATGTCACCGGAGCAATAAACCCCGGGAACAGGCAAATGGGCATCGAATCCGTTCTCCAAGGCCGTGAAGGGTTCCTAACCACGCGACTGCAGAAAGTGGTTAACTGGTCGCGTCGCAGTGCGGTCTGGCCCATGCCATTTGCAACCGCATGCTGTGGAATCGAACTAATGGCCACAGCATCCAGCCGCTATGACTTGGCCCGTTTTGGGGCCGAAGTTATGCGGTTTAGCCCGCGCCAAGCCGATTTGATGATTGTCGCAGGGCGCGTGGCCGTGAAGATGCTACCCGTCCTGCAACGCATCTATCAGCAGATGTGCGAACCGAAGTGGGTGATCTCAATGGGCGCGTGCGCATCAACCGGGGGAGTGTTTGATACTTATGCAGTGGTACAGGGCGTTGACCAGTTCATCCCCGTAGACGTCTACGTACCCGGATGTCCACCAAGACCCGAGACCCTGATCGACGGGATCATGGCGATCCAACGCATCATCGATGAGGATAACATTCCCCCCAATGGTCCCGATGGCGAGCGTCGACCGCTGGAGATCGCAGTTGAGCCGACACATGCCGTCCGCCCCCAGCCAGTCCCACTGAGCGTGGGTCAGAGCTAGCAGCTAGCGAGAGCTATACGTATTCTCACTGATGAGAGTCCATGAGTCT
>CAUZOD010000317.1:0-3801 GCA_963581115.1 Phycisphaerae bacterium
CATTGCCGCAGACCATTTTCGTGAATTTCTCAAGTGGGCCGATATGCCACTGCCGGCCAATTGGTACAGCTGGAAGGAATACGTACCCGGCATGACTTCCTACAACGTGCCTTTCGGCAGTCACCGCCTTTCCCACCAGGGTCGTTGGGTAGGCTTGCCGGGAATGAATATCCACGACGGGAACTACCCGAAAATCGGATCACTGGAGGCCTACGTCGAAGAAAATAAAAAACTGCGCCGTGAGGGTGGCATGGTCTGCCCTTACGTGGCCCTGGAAATTTTTGATCAAGGCCCCGACCAAAACTCACCCTACGCCCAGGAAGCTCGACCCCACGTGGTGCGCGACCTGTTCGGTGTCAAGCGAATGTGGAGTAATGAAACCGCCTGGCAGATGTGCGTGGCCACCGATTGGTGGCAGAACCGCCTGGAGGAAACCTGCCGCATCATGACACAACGAGAGCATCTTGGGGGCTTCTATCTCGATGTGATGCAGGGCTGTGGCCTGCCCTGTTACTGGACACCGCACGGCCACTCCGCTTCCGGGGGCGATGCCATTACCACCGGCATGCATGAATTGGTAGAGCGATGCACTATCGCCGCCAAGACGATTGATCCAGAAATGATCATCACTGGTGAAAACATCACTGAGAATGTCATTGACGTGGTCGACGGTACGCTTGATGGCACGCTGTCGCCGGAAAACAGGGCCCATGTCTTTGCAGCCGTCTACCAGGACTTCACCAAACGATACGGGACGGAACTATCCACCGGCGTCGGCTGGAAGGGTCGGTTCAAGGATTCATTTGATAATAACGCGTTTTTCGTGGAATGTGCATCGCTGTTCGTTCAAGGTGCCCAGATCGGCCGCATTCGCCTGCGACCGCGAGACGCTGCCCTGTCACTGACCAATCCCAAGCAACGGCACATGGTGGACTTCCTCAACCAGGTGCTGGGCTACTATCGGAACGAAACAGCCAAGGATTTTCACGCCTATGGCCAGTTCATGCGGCCACTGGAATTTGATGACCCGTCGCCAATGCCGAAGATTCGATATAGAGACAGCGAGTATCGCGCGATTTGGAACGGAATCTTTCGCAACCCACAGGGCGAATTGGGCATCTTCATCGCGAATGCAGGCAAACAGGCCCTTGCCTTCAAGAGCACGATGGGCCTAGCCCGACACGGCATGACCGCTGATTCAGTGGTGGATGTGGATCGGATTTCATCCCAGGGCAAAGTCACCTCCATCCGCCGTGGCGCCAAGGGATCGGTATCTCTGTCCGGGACCATTCCTGGCCGCTCAATCATCATGTATCACATTAAACCGGCGGACGACCAGTAATCATGGCCACCGCAAAATCCATTAACCCCTCACCCCCCTGGCATCTGGAGACAACGGCGCAGAATTAAATTTCCTATCAGTTACCCAGCACAGCCCGTGACTAAATTTCCGCAGTTTGATAGCTTGGAATTCATCGGCATACACAATAGCTTGCCCTCCCCAGATACTTAACCAACCAAATGACAGAAAGTTACTCCTTTTCGTGCGACGTGCTCATTGCCGGCGGCGGTATGGCAGGTGTGGGGGCCGCTTTGGCTGCGGCTCGACGAGGTGTCCAGGTCATCCTTTGCCAGGATCGGCCTGTGCTGGGCGGCAATGCATCGAGCGAGATCCGCATGCATGTGGTGGGCTCTGATCAAAGTGGCGGACGGGGCAGCGAGCTTGAAACCGAGGCTCGCGAAACGGGACTTATCGAAGAGATTCGCCTGGAAAATTGTGTGCGAAATGCGCAACGATCTCCCTCAATGTTCGATTTGATCCTCTACGAGAAATGTCGTGCGGAGCCGAATTTGAAATTGATGCTCAACACTACAGTCATAGCTGCCGATGTGGCTGACGACACCATTCATTCGATTACTGCCGACCGCCAATCCACCGAAGATCGTTTTACGATCACTGCTCAAATATATATTGATGCTACCGGCGACGGGCGGCTTGGCGTGGAAGCAGGCGCGTCATTTGTCGAAGGACGTGAATCGACAGATCAACACGGCGAATCTCTCGCACAGTCAGAACCCGATTCAATGCGACTCGGATCGAGTCTAATGTTTCAGGCACGCAAGCACGATCATCCAATCCCGTTTGTTGCGCCAGACTGGTCACGGGATTTCAGTGAAGAGGATTTACATTTACGGCCGCACGCTGCCACAACAGGTCTTCACGACGACTTAAACCTTGAGTATGGTTACTGGTGGATCGAATGGGGAGGCCACCTCGACACAATTAAACAGAACGAGGAGATTAACGACGAACTTCTTGCAATCATTCTGGGCGCTTGGGATCACATTAAAAACGGTGGTGACCACGGTGCGGACAATTGGGCGCTCGAATGGTTTGGTTTTGTACCGGGCAAACGGGAAAGCCGTCGGTTTATCGGCCAGTACATTCTGACTGAAAAAGACGTCATTACTTCAATCCCCCACCATGATGCCATCGCCTACGGCGGATGGTTCATCGACACGCACCCATTCATGGGTGTTGACGCATCGGGCGAACCACCCTGCACGCAACATAAGGTTCCGCTGTTGTATGATATTCCGTTGCGAACATGCGTGAGTGCCAATATCAAAAATCTTATGTTTGTTGGGAGGAATATGTCTGCAACGCATATTGCGTTTGCATCAACCCGTGTCATGGCAACCTGCATGGAAATGGGCCAAGGTATCGGTGTCGCGGCTGCGTATACAGTCGATAAGGGTCTTTCCCCTGCGGAGCTTTCGTCCAACGAGTCCGGTATCGCAACGATCCAGCAGCAATTACTCGAAGATGATGCATTTTTGATTGGTATCATCAACCAAGACGATCAAGACCTTGCACGCCGGGCTACCGTAAGCTCATCAAGCGAACAGGTGAATGGTGCCGCAAATAACTGTATCAAAGGTCAAACGCGCAGCGTGCACGGCTCCGATGGTGTTGCGAAAGAACGGACGAGCATCGGAACGCACCGTTGGATGAGTGATCCTAATGTCCCGCTGCCGGCCTGGCTGATGCTGGAGTGGCCGGAACCCATAGAGCCTAGTCGCATACAGTTGATTTTTGATACCGGTTTGCACCGTGTGATGACCATGAGTCTGGCAGATTCCTACACGAAGAGAATGAAGTGGGGTATCTCGCAACCCGAGACTGTGCGTGACTATGTAATCGAAGTACGTGTCGTCGGACTATGGAAAGAAGCTTGTTGCGTTGAGGATAATTATCAACGCCGAAAAGTGCATCCGTTAGACTGTGGCCCGATTGACGCGATTCGGATCAGAATCACTGCTACCAACGGGCTGGACCATGCCCGGGTGTGCGAAGTTCGCGTCTACTAAACACTCATCGAAAAACAGGTGATTTATGCTGGTTGAAGCGACGTTGAATCGCCTCGACTGGGCCGTGCTACTGATCTACTTCGTGATTGCGTTTGGCATTGGCGTCGAGGCAAGCCGTCGCCAAAAGACCGAGGCGGACTATTTTCATGGCCGGTCGGTCGGCCCACCCACTTGTCGCGGGCATCAGCTTCTTTGCAACGCTCTTCAGCATAGTCAGTTTCGTGTCTGTTCCTAGCGATATCTACCAGCATGGCGTACTGCTTCTGTTGGGATCGGTCGACTACGCTCTATTCACTCTGGTGGCTGTGAACGCTAACCCCTCACCCCCATGGCCATCTGGAGACGACGGCGCGGGATCAAATGTCCTATCAGTTCCGTATTCAGCTAAGTTGGCGACCGCCCGCGTCGATAGAATAATGAGATCGTCGT
>CAUZOD010000318.1:0-3796 GCA_963581115.1 Phycisphaerae bacterium
TGCACGCCTCAACCTCAGAGGTCTACGGCGATCCGACAGCTGAGTTTCATCCGCAGTCAGAGACCTACCGTGGCAACGTAAACCCCATCGGTGTCCGCGCGTGCTACGATGAAGGAAAACGCGTGGCTGAAACGTTGTTCTTCGACTATTACCGAAAAAACCATGTCAACATCCGACTCGTGCGAATCTTCAACACCTATGGCCCCCGTATGCATCCTTACGACGGGCGGGTGATCTCCAATTTTGTCATCCAGGCCCTCGCCAAGCAAGACATTACTCTGTATGGCGAGGGCACACAGACGCGATCTTTCTGCTACGTTGATGATCTGATTGATGGCCTGATCAGCATGATGGATGCTCCTGACCCACCGGCCGGATACGCTGGTCCGTTAAACCTCGGCAATCCAATCGAGTCCACCATTCGCGATCTGGCCCAGTTGATTCTGGAACTGACCGGGTCAAAATCGAAATTGATCCACCGCCTACTACCCGCAGACGATCCGGCGCAACGGCGCCCCGATATTGAACTGGCCCGAAAACATCTCGGGTGGGAACCGGCGGTCCCGCTGCGAGAAGGACTGCAACGAACAATTGATTGGTTCCGGTCGATCGATCTGCGTCAGTACCGCCAACCGACTGACCACACAGCCCATCGTTCATCGGAGTCTGCTTCCGAAACACCATAGGGAAACTTATCTCAAATCCAACAATTTGCCGCACCCTTTCAAGAGACATCTTCACTTCAGGTACTATTAAACGGTCGCCATGACCGTGATGATTGGTGCCGGTCCAGCGAGACGATAGGCAAACATGATGCTTTATTTGTTCTCCCGTCGGGCTGCACCGCTGGTCCCACTCGCAGACCACTTCACAAGCGGTACAAGATTCTGCCAATTGATTAATTCGGATATGATTGACCGCATCGGCGTCTCTTTCCCCGCCAGGAAACGGCCCAGAACCGGAGTCCCCACCAATGTCGACCCAGACCGAACTATTCGACCTATCCGGAAAAGTAGCATTGATCTGCGGCGGGGCATCCGGTATCGGCTTGGCAATCGCAGAGGCATTTGTTCGCCACGGTGCGCAGGCGGTGATCGGATCACGCACACAGGAAAAAGTTGAAGAAGCTGCCACTCACCTCGACGGCTTGGCCAACACTTCCGGTGACGATGTTGTCGCAACGGGCGTCACTATTGATGTCACAAACCAGCACTCCATCGAGCATGCCGTGCGCAAAGCCATGGACGTCTTCGGGGGACTGCACATTTTGGTCAACTGTGCGGGTATTCATTGCAAGAAGCCTACATTTGATCTGACTGAAAATGAATTCAATGACCTGTATAACCTGCATGTGACCGGAAGCCTGCGAGCCGCCCAAGTGTGCGGCCATATCTTTCGCGAACAGCACGACGGGTGCATCATCAATCTCGCATCAATCTCAAGCTTCGTTGATTTGGTCGAGGTCGCTGCATACGCCGCCGCAAAGAATGCCGTGCTGGGCCTGACGCGCAGCCTCGCCAACGAATGGGCCAAGTACGGGATCCGGACCAATGCGATCGCACCGGGGTTCGTACCCACAGCGATCAACCGCAAGTTCATCGAAGGCACCGACCGGGGCCGACGCATCATCGAACACACGCCCATGGCACGATTTGGCGAAGCAATGGAGATTGCCGGTGGCGCGGTGTACCTGGCCTCACCCGCAGGCCGATTCGTCAACGGACATACATTGGTTATCGATGGCGGTTTTCAGGCCTGCGGTATCGGAGATAGCACCACCACCAGTGAGTAGCCATCGGCACGATCCCACCAAAGATGGTCTTTCGCGTAAAATCGCAACGAACGCTGCTGAAGACAAACTTTGGCCAACCCTTGAACTCTCCCCCAGATGTGCCCGAAGCAGAGGCTGTAGCCGGTGCTTCCCCTTCCGCGGCAAAGCCTTGGCAGCCAGACACCATTCGATCCAGAGCCGATTGTAGACCACCGCCAACCCGACACCCGTAAAGTCATCGGCAAGCCCCGATCAAACCCGGAATCACACCCGAGCCCCATTATGCTGGCAACGACTCCACGCAACCGTTTAGCCTGTTCATCACCACCGCAATAGCCCTCTGGACTATTGCAATCGCAACCCGCCCCAAAACCGCTTGGTCCATTTTCCTCTGACGCGGATATTTCAGCCGCCATCTGTTCTACATACATCATTCGCATTCTGAACGATGTCACGTTATCGTAACGCTTGCGACTTAGAAAGGAATCACCATGGCCGACGCACTAAGTGCCAACCAAATTCAAGACGAACTCAAGACACTTGACGGATGGTCCTTTGCAGACAACAAGATTAAAAAAAAATTCTGCTTCCGACACTACCGTGAGGCGATGAGTTTCATCGTACGCCTGTCTTACGAGGCGGAGATGGCCAACCACCACCCTGAACTGTTCAATGTTTATAACACCGTAATAATCCAACTGAGCACGCACGACGCTGGTGGGAAAGTGACTGAAAAGGATATAGACCTCGCTCGAGCGATCGAAAAGTTCAACTGGATTTCCTGAATCAATGAAGCTACTTGAGCAATTAACCACTACCGCTGGCGTACCCGGTCGCGAATCCCGGGTCCGGGAACTAATCCAGCGCGAAACCGATGCGTTGTTTGATTCAATACGCGTGGATGATCTGGGCTCACTGCACGGCGTGATCCAGCCGCGCCCCGGTCGAGGCCGCAAGGCACCGCGCCAACCCAAAAAAGTCATGCTCGCGGCCCACATGGACCAGATCGGATTCTTGGTGCGCCACATCGATAACAAGGGTTATCTGTGGCTCAATCCCGTGGGGGGGTTCGACACACGCAATCTCTTTGCCCGAGTAGTCACCGTGGTGCCCGATGAACGGGATCCGAACCGAGATCTCGATGGGATCATGAATCCCGCGGGACGGCCGGTGCACATCGCTACGGATGAAGACAAAAAAAAGATCCCAGAGGTAAAAGAGTTCTTCGTTGACTTATGCCTACCGGTTGCACAGGTCCACAAGCTTGTCAAGATCGGCAACATGGTGGTCATCAAGGCGCCCCTGTACCAGATTGGCAACGTCGTGACAGCCCAATGCCTGGATAACCGCGTTGCCTGCTGGGTCGCGATTCAAGCCTTGAAGAAACTCAAGCGGCACCAATGCGAGATCCACATGGTCTTCACAGTGCAGGAAGAAGTCGGCCTTCGCGGCGCTGGCCCGGCCGCCTTTGATATTCGTCCCGATATTGGTATCGCCCTAGATACCACCCTCTGCTGCGACACCCCCGGCATTCCCGAAAACGAATCGGTTACGAAACAGGGCGCCGGCGTAGGGCTAAACGTCATGGACGGCGCCGCCATTGTTGATCTCGAACTGCTGGAACAATTTGAAGTTCTAGCCCGTCGGAAGAAGATCTCAGCTCAGCGTACCCTCCTGCACCGTGGTGGCACCGATGCCGGAACCATGCAACGCGCCGGCAGTGGAGTGCGGGTCATGACCCTTTTAACCCCCACCCGTTACATCCACACCGTAACCGAAACCGTGCACAAGAACGACCTGCATGCTTCTCGCGATCTGCTGGCAGCGTTTCTGGAACAGGTGTAACGGCCACCACAGATTTGTCTGTGGTGGCCGATGCCGATTCGGCCCGGTAGAATACCACTAATTCGGATCGGTCGTGACCACCACACGGGGTGTAGCTCAGCTTGGCAGAGCGCCTGCTTTGGGAGCAGGAGGCCGCTGGTTCAAATCCAGTCACCCCGACCATTTTTCATTTGAAGCCCT
>CAUZOD010000319.1:0-3791 GCA_963581115.1 Phycisphaerae bacterium
TCTTCGGCATACGTGCCTCCCAAAAACTAATCCGCCACAACAGGTAAGAGGCCTGATCAATGACGGAGCCAGTAGAGTGCTATTGGCCAGAAAGGATGTACTTGTTAAAAAGTGCTGCGTAATCCTCTCGCACCGGGCTGAATATATCCAGCACCACCGCGGAGCCTCCCACAGGCTGATCGCTGTGCAGCGTGTGGGGGGGGATGATGAACATGTCTCCGGGCACACATCGGCGGGTCTCAGTGCCGATTGTCAACTCCATTTCGCCCTCGATCAACATGCCGCCCTGCTCATGCGGGTGCTTGTGCATTGGGATCACGCAGCCCTCGTCCAACTCCAGATAAGAAAGCATGAGGTTCTGTCCGTAAGGCGTGCGTGCCCTAGCACCAGGAACCAACTCGACCGGCTCATAGTCCATGATCTTTATAAATGCCATAGCAGTTTTCGCGAATCACGCGCCCAAAGGGGCGCAACGGGCTAAAGACCGTTCAGGGCCTGACCGAGCGGCATGTCACCGTCGAGAAGACTGAAGGTGGTGTCACAGGTATTCGGCAGATCAAGGCATGCCACGAGGGCCGCCGCCAGGTTGTCCCGCGATGTCCTCCCCTGACATTGCGTTTGTGCACTGACCACGACGCGCCCGGTACCGGAATCGTCATGCAAGCTCCCCGGACAAACCACGGTGTAATCCAGATCGGTTTCCCGCAAATAGTTGTCTGCATGGGCCTTGGCCTTGTGGTAGTGGGCAATGCGCGATGTGCTGTGCACGTCGGCGTTGATCGCGCTGAGCATGACATACCGATGAGCACCATGGACCTGGGCCGTGACAATTGACCGGATCGCTCCGATGTGGTCGACCAGAACCGTCTTATCCTTGCCGGTGTGGCCACCGGATCCAGCCGCAAAAATAACAGCATCACAACCTCTGATTGCGTGATCGATCGGAAACTCCAGATCGGCCAGTACCGTCTGCACGCGCAGTTTGTCAAACTTGGCCCGCTGAGCCGGGTCGCGAATCATCGCGATCGGATCATGTGGCCCATCAACCAAGAGTTGAACCGCCCGGGTGCCCGTGTTTCCATTTGCACCAATGACCAGAACTTTCATATCGTCCCACGTTAATTTCGCATCATGACTTTGGCAACCACGTCTGCCTTGCACGGAATCACAAAGATCATTGAGCCGAACAGGCGCATCTGCCTAATCAAGATCATATGACTCGATTCTCTCCCCAGGCCCCCACACTCCCCGACCTGATATTCGTGCAGGCTTGCCCAAGCAATAGGTCAAGTCCGTGCACAAGTCTAATTGCACTCCCGATGGTGAACTATAAATCCGGCAACTGCCACCGCACGGTTTCACAGACATTTCGCTCCGCACCCAGCGCCGCGGGAGGCTCATTGACAAAGGCAGTGATCGCATAACTCGTGATCAGATCACCGCCGTCCAGTTCCACCGTCGTCGCCCAACCCGTGTAGCAATCGGCCGACAGCGCCAACTGAATGATCGAATCGTAACTCCACCTGCGCCCGTCATCGTGGCTCGTCACGGCGCACACGCCGAACGGTAGGTGGTAATTCGTGTAGGTCGCCAGCAACCGGCCGTCACTGAGCTTCAGCAACTGTACCTGCACCTCCGCGGTGTTCCCCATCACCCACGGCTCGCACCAGGTTGCCCCGTCATCCGTGGATTCGGTCAGGTAAGTGACTTGGCCCCCTTCGTTCTGCGTTCCTGGGGGATTCGATCGCAACGAAGCCAGCAGGCGCCCCTCGCCCAACCGTACAGACGAAACCTCACCAAAACGCGCATTGTCCCACGCGACCTTCCCCTCGCTGCGCGACCACGTCCGGCCACCGTCGGAAGAACGCAGCAGTTCGAGATCCGCACACGGCTCGTACGGCTTGCCCGCTTCGTCGTAGATGTGCTGCCAGTAGGCCGACCGCAGTGCCCGTACGAATAGCAGCCCGCCGTCCGGCTCCACAATCAGGTTGCGTGCCACCTGCTGGCCATTGACCGTGGACATCCGCCAGGTCTTCCCGCCGTCCTCCGATCGGTACATCGCCATCGTCGTCGGGTCTTCGATGAAGGATTTACTCTCGACCGTCAGCAGCAGCGACCCGTCCGGTACGGCGGTCAGGCTCATCTCCTTGCCAAGAAGCGGTGGTTGAGTATCGGAATGCCGTGTAATGGAAAATGGGCAATTGGAAAGCTTGGTATCCAATTCATTCCAACTGTGGCCTCGGTCTTGGCTGACATAGATGTGAATCCCAAACAATCCCTGGTTTGTCACACGTCGGCAGACCGCCAGCACCAGAGCCCTGTCGTGGCGCCGGCATACAGCCCCCTTGAAGTTCCCCCGCGGACCGACCCGCACCCGCACGGCAGGAAACTCCTTTCGCACCGTAATCCGCTGAAGGTTCATCCCCGTGAAACCGGTGATCGCCGAGGGATACTGGCTGTAGTCATACCCTGTCCGCAGCGGTGCGTTGCGGGCCTCTTCCTCCTTCGTTGGCGGGTTGCCGCCGGCGGTTACGATGAACCGGTCGTTATCGAGATTGGATTCGGTCTGATTCATGTGCTGGCCGCCATCATCTCAAGGTTTGCCGCCCGGGTGCCCTCAATGTCAAAACACGCCGCCTGATTGTTGAACAGTACGCGCTGCGCAACGTCGATGGCCTGCGATTCGGTCATGTCGCCGTCATCGATCGCCGCCCGCAGCGTCCGCGCCAGATGCCGCCGCATCTGAAGCGAGTACGCGTACGCCGTCGTCGGGTGCGAGCAGTCGCCGCCGAATGCAAAGAGCTTGTTCGACGGCACCGAGCTCAGAAAGCGGCGCAGGAAATCGCCGCTCGACTGTGGGCTCAGCGACCACGCCCAGCACATGTCCACCCAGACGTTCGTGAAGTGCTTGGCCAGAGCGATCAGCTCTTCGCTGTACGGGTACGCAATGTGCATCAGCACGAAACGCGTCTCCGGATACTCGATCAACAGCGGGCACAGGTGACCAGCCGCGATGCGCTCGGTGAACAGCCGATTGTTGCCCCCGTAGGTCCCGGTGTGGATCTTCATCGGCAGACCGTGCTCGGCGCATAATTCTGCGCCGCGGGCCAGGCACCAGTCACCGATGCACAGGCGTGTGGCGTCGTCCGGGTCGTCGATGCTCTTGAGCATCTCCTGGAGTGCCCGCTCAGCATCGGCGTCGTCGCGCTTTTCCCACCGCAGCGTGCGCAGGTAAGCATGCTGGGTCTTCACGGCAATCGCGAACCGACCGTGTCTCTCGAAAATGGCTTCGAAGGCCTGCTGGAGCGTGCGCAGATCCTTGACCGTCACGCCGGTCTCCGACTCCAGCAGCGCCCAGTCCACGCCCCGGTACGTGAATCCCAGCCACGAGATGTCGTAGAAGAAGAAATCCGACCCGGACCCGTCTGGACCGACATCGCGCCGGCCGTTGTCAGTCTGAATGTGGTCCAGATTCGCCAGATCGCGCAGGAGGTGCAGGCGCTGCCCCGGCTTCCGCAGCGCCTCGAGCCTTGGTTGCGATGCGCGCATCGCAGCCGGTGTAATCTTGTCAATCCCGTAGACGTGAGCTGCCTTTAGCCGTACCGTCTCGCCGTACCCGGTGTGCTGGATGGCTCGCCATGCCGGTTCGATCGCCGCCCACCGACCTTCAACGTCGGGATCGGCGCCGTCCAGCAGCCGCTCCATGACCTGCGGCGGCGCCCCGGCACACGCCAGGTCGCCATTGACGTAATGCCGAAACAGGTCCTCCAACACGTCACGGGGGCCGCCCT
>CAUZOD010000320.1:0-3784 GCA_963581115.1 Phycisphaerae bacterium
CATCTTTCATCATGATGCGAACGGCATAATCGCCGTCCGCAAGCTGGCTGCAATCCACCACCGTTTCCACAAATCCACGTTCAGGAAGAGGGTCTACGAGGTGCCTTTGGAGGATTTCGTGTGGTTTGGCTTGGCTGGTGAGGACTACTTCAATTCGCCCGTTCCCGTCAAGAGGCTGTAGCCCCTTGTAGTCGGTTTCCACAATCAATTCGCTCTGGTCTAGGTACGGGTAAGGTGTCACCTTGACCCGTTTGAACCAACGTGGATCGAACCCGTATCCCACTGCCTGTTGCTTGAAATGGCTGGTGATTTCATCGCCGGACATGGCGCGTCGGTATACACGGATGTTGTCCACGGAGCCTTTGTATCGGGGCAGGTCAGGCCGGCCCTCTGTGCCGATCTGCATGAGCCGACTGGGTTGATACGTCTTGAATTTAGATTGTTTCGAGCCGATCTTTCTGCCATTGATCCAAAGGGTCATGTGGCTGCCATCGAACGTGCCGACCACGTGATTCCATCGGTGCATCTCGACGGTTCCTCGCAGGTTGTTCGAGCCATCGCCGATGTACCAATAGACCAGGTCGGCATGGCAGTAATAGGTCAGTGTGTAGGCAGACATCGAGTTGCCGACCAATTGCGCTTCACCCTGGCTCTTGCCCATCGGCTTGATCCATGTCTCCACACTAACCGGGCCGGTGATCTGGTCATGTTCCGATCGAATAAAATCGTCCAGGCCGTCGAGATCCAGGGCGAATCCACCGCCCTGCTCGATCCACGAGGCGCCGTGGATCTTGCCCATGCGTTGTCCGATCCGATCGCGAACCTGGTCACCCGATCCCTCGTCGAAATTCCAGTGAGCAACCAAGCCATCGGGATCTAGAGCCTGGAGGGAAGTTGATGACAAACAACAGAACAGCCAAACCGCTATCGGGGCGTATTTCATGTCAGGCCCTCCAAGGTTGTCTCGACATGTTGCGGTACTCGGTCATTGCGCCATGATAGCCAGATTCATTGACCCCGTGAGGTTCACTTGGAAGGCCACGGTACCTGTGGCATCGGCATCGATCCGCCTGGAATGATTGCCGGTTTCGATCCGATAGACGGCGCCACTTTTTACCTCAAACTGTCCATTGGCAATACGCAGAGTGACCTTGCCGTGGCCATTGAGTTCCATCTGAATCGTTTTCGTGTCGTATTGGCGCACGTTGACATTGACTGGACTGGAAGCTGCCAGAACAATCGGGAGCTTTACGACCACAGCGGATTGGTCTTTCTCCAATGCCACTTCGGTACGTACCGAAGAATGGTCGATGGTTGTTAGAAATCGATTGTCGAACAGTGCGCCACGAGCATCGTAGCGGTAGACCTTATGAAGAGACCGATCCTCATGCCAGCCGTACACGCCGGAGTTTTTCGTGATAACACGATCTTTGCCCCGTATCGTGCCTGCATGAATCGATTCGATCGTGATCGGGTACATATGTTCCACAAGAGTCTTGTAATCGTTGGTTAACGGTTTGTAGGTCCACCAGAAATACAGACAACCATACTCAAGCGTTCGCAGCATGTCCTGGTATTTGTCTCGCATGGAAGCGCCTCGATGGCCCAGGGGCGCCGGGGCGCGACCGAGGTGAATCCCAATCAGGGCCTCCGGGCGGCCTTCGCAACTGGTGATGATCTCTTCATTCCAGAATGTCCGCGAATCGGGAAAAAGGGGGCCCTCGTTGATGATCGTGACCCCGTCCTTGGCAGCAATCATTTGGACCACTTTTTTTAGAACCGGCAGGGACACCCAAGCGACGCAGGTTTTTTTGCGGGTGACAAGTTTGGTTTCTGGGTCGATGTCAACACTGTGGCCGTCCCAGCGATCGTAACTGTAGCCATCGTCGTTGTCCTGGACTTGTGCGTAGCCGCTGATGAATCCGTCGGCCCACATCCCGGTCGCGCCAAGTTCGTTGATCATGTAATCCATCGCCTGGATCATTGCCTTACCGAAACTGTTCTCCATGGTGGGATAGAATATCCACCACCGCCAGCCTTCATCGATGCGCTGCTGGCTGAAGTACCCCGAGTATCGCTCCACCCAGCCCTTGGGCGCCCCTTCCATGGCCCCGTAGTAATGGATTGGCTGACCATCGCTGCGTATAACGCGGGAGTCAGGGAATCGCTGTTCGGGGTTGTTGCAGGCGTAAAGCCCGTGGGCAACGTGGAACATGACCTTAACGTTTGGGTCAACCGCATTGATCTGGCTGATCGTCTTCTTGATGGCGGCCGACTCCTTGGGGTACTCAATGAATTCGATGCCTTCCAGCGATATGCTGGGATCGTCCTTGGGAAAGCTCAGGCAGTTGAGACTGAGATACGCGAGGTTCTTTAGGTCGATGTATTCCTTTGAAGGCACGGTTCTGCGGGCCTGTTCCTGCACGCTGCCGGTGAAGTTAAAAGCGCCATCGATACGGCGATTGATGCCTTCATCCTTGCGGATCTGGCTGATGAAATCGTAGTAATCGTTGCTGGCAGTCGGGTAGATGGCCCACTGCAGCGTATAGGACGCGCCCCTGCCCAAGCCAAAGTCGTCGGTCCGCAGTTCCGCCAGTCCATTTTCGAAACGACTGTGTTCCTGAATTTGGTAGAGGTCGTCGAGCGCGATGATGCCGACGCCGCAGTCCGTGGCGTGTACAAACGCGGTGAATTTTTGCATCATCTTGGCCTGGAGTTTGGGATTGGACTGAATGTTAAGATGATTGCTGAGGATGATTCCCACAACATCATCGGATTTGTTGCCAATGGTGTCATGGATCATGACGCGGGTCGGTTCAATCTTGATTCGGCGGGTGATGGAATAGTATTCTCCGTCTGCTTTGACCTCATAGGTGCAATCGTTCAGTTTCTCGGTTTTTACCGACCAGGATTTCTCGCCTTTTTGGTCGGGGGTGGAGGCAAGGAGTCGGTTCTTACCTCCGTGAGGATACGAGTAGCTGGATTCGACCTTGAAGGTTCGGTTCCCTATCGTGACCGCCATGCCACCTCCTGGTTTGACTTCCAATTTGTATGGCGGTGGGATAATGGGTTCAGGGAGTGCGCTGACCGTTTTTGTCTTGGGCGAAACCACGGGTGCAGGTGGCGTCAATGGATATTGGAATGCAATGCGTTGAATGCGCTCACCGATTTCATCGTGCAGCACGGTCCGCAGTTCGTACCGCCCCGGTTCGAGCCCCTTCAGTGAAAACTCGACCTCATCTTGGGTATCCTCTTTGGATTCGTCTCTATCGTCGACGTGCGGGTTCAGCTTGCGGCTCTGAAGGACCTTGTCCGTCTTCAGCGAGGCAAGTTCGGCCACCACCGTTGCCGATTCCGATATTGGCAAGATTGCTGCAAACTTTACGAATAGCACCGCCTTGTCCGTGCCCGGATAGAAGAATGGATCCAATGCGAGTGGCCCGGTCTCGTGTGCATCACCGTATGGATGGCGACTGTCTTTCGGCAGATTGGTGCAGGATATGACGAGAAGCGTGATGGCCAGGAGCATGCTTGTACGTGTCATGATGTGTGTGCCTTTCAGAGGTGCCCTGCGTGTCGGAGGGATCGCTTGACGCATCAGGAGAAGAATCAGCGTCTGTTACATTTTACTATCAGTGCAGGGAAGAGGTATTTGGCCATCCTGTGTGAATTATCGCAATCTGAGCCCAATTCGTCAGTGGCAAATAATGTTCCACGCCTTGCCATGCAGGTCGTGTCAGCTTGTCTTCACATTGTGGCGATGGTTACTGGCGTCCTGATTGCA
>CAUZOD010000321.1:0-3745 GCA_963581115.1 Phycisphaerae bacterium
CTACCACCCTTCAGTTCGCGGAAGTGGCATCGGCCACTACCTCGGCCCAGGAGTCTCTAAGAAATTGAAGGTCCGCCACCCGGCCGCGCTCTCGCATTTCCAGCGCAGCTGAGCTCGAATCCACACCTCCCACGGCGCGCATGATTTCGCGGTCCAGCGTGTACTCGGTGTGCACGGTAAAGGGACCCTTGAATTTCCATGAATGCAAGAGGCGTAGCGCGGGCTTCCAGGCTGCAGCCCCCTGCCCCAGATACACAAAATGTTTACCCCACGGGGCAGGCTCGTCAGCGTCATTTACGCGGACGAAGCGCGCGTCCTTGGCACCGATCACGCACAGGTGCCCGCGAACCATCGAAAGTCCCATCTGTACGTCCTCACCCTCGACCGCCATATGGCCCATGTCTACGTACGCGCCCAGGTGTTCAGGATCAAAGTCCCTCAATAAATGCGTAAGACCGGCACAGTTGGACCCCAGCACCGATCCGCTATGAGTGTGGTACACGGCCTTAACCCCGGTTCGCGCGGCAAGGCGGATGAAACCCTTCAGGCGGGCGCGCGCCTCGTCGATCAAGCTCCAGTAATCGGCTTCGGGCGGGAAAGGGAAGTACCCGATCTTGATGAGGGGAATACCCGCAGCCCCCGCCGCTTCGAAGACGTGGATGGTTTCAGGTGCGTCGGGATCGTTGGCCTCCGTGCCCAGTGTAATCATGGGACATCGGAGTCCCAGACGATTCCAATGTGTCATCGCGGTGGGTAGGGCGTCAGCGATGTTGTCAGGGTTTACAGCGTGCCTTGAGCGAACGGCGAGGTCGAATCCGTCATAGCCCAAATCCTTCACCGTTTCCCCCATCTGCTCGATCGACATCCCTTCGAGGAATTTGGTAAAAAGCACCACCTGCATGGCCGCTACCCCTGTCGTTACTCGTGGACATTCCGATTTAGCACCACCGATGGCGATGGCGAAATCCGGATTCTACCCGCTACAAAACGGATCAGTTAGAATTTCTCGTCTCAAGATTTGGGCCTCGCCGATCCCGCGAAGCAATAATGCGGGCTGGATCGCAGATGTCACGGTATCAAGGCTCGAAGGTCCGGTCATCGCCACTGAGCGGGGCCGACTTGCGTTTCGCCGCCTGCCGCACGATATTGGCGTCCGGACATTCGAAAGGACTTGCTAATAGTGAACGTAAGCAAGGCTAAGCCGTCAGTGCTTGTGACCATGCAACGACCGCTCTATGAACGGCTCACCACCGTCGACGCCCGGAGAAAGCTGAAGGCATTGGCCGGCGATTTGGTTGCCAACCACTCCGAAACGCCGTGGGATTCTGACGAGGTGATCGCCCGAATCGGCGGCGCCTCGGCAGTCATCAGTTCGTGGGGGAGTTGTGTCTTCGATCGTCGGGTGCTCGATGCGGCGCCCGCCCTAGAAATCATCTGCTACGCGGCCGGCAGCGTCCGAACCATGGCTCCGCCCCACGTGTTCGAGCGGGGGATCAAGGTCACTCACGCGGCGCAATTGATCGCTGAATCGGTGGCTGAATTTACCCTAATGGTCGCACTCATCCTTCTGCGGGGACTCCATCATTATCAGGACACTTTCCGGCAGGGCGGCTGGAATGAATTGCCCGCGGAGGCAGCGCCTGCTCGGGAGCTGTACGGAAAACAATACGGGATCGTGGGCGCGAGCATGGTCGGTAAAAGTCTGGTGAGGCTTCTGCGCCCATTTGATGTCCACATCTGCGTGCACGATCCCTATTTGGGAGACGACGACGCGCAGTCTTTGGGGGTGCGAAGGATAGCTCTCGACGAGCTGATGGCGACCTGCGACGTGATCAGCCTCCATGCGCCGATGACGGCTGAGACTGAGGGCCTAATAAACGAAAAAATGATCCGTTCCATCAAGGATGACGCGGTGTTCATAAATAACGCCCGATCTTGGCTCGTGGACTCCGCGGCGATGCTCGAAGAGCTCCAGAAGGAGCGATTTGACACCGCCCTCGATGTCTTCGACGAGGAGCCGCTGGAGGCCAAGCATCCTTTGCGCTGCCTCACCCGCACATTGCTCACGCCGCATCTCGCGGGAAGAACGGCCGAGAGCCATTCGCGTCTCGCGGGCGCCATGATCGACGAGCTTG
Source organism: Phycisphaerae bacterium (assembly GCA_963581115.1). Lineage (GTDB taxonomy): Bacteria > Planctomycetota > Phycisphaerae > Phycisphaerales > Phycisphaeraceae > CAUZOD01. The sequence goes on from CAUZOD010000321.1 coordinate 2,136, forward strand.
AACGATACTTTCGCGGCGAGCCACTCAGATACGAGGTTACGCCGGACATGCTGGCGAGCATGGCTTGAAAATGAAAAGAACCGGTGACGCAATCGCGTCCCCAGATCCACAGATACGGCTCGTCAGCGACCTGGAACACAACTATCCTTAGCTACGGTGGCAAGGGGTCTGGTCGTCCCATATAGATGCACGCATCCTCTAAAGCTAAGATCCTAAATGCTGCAACTTCCATTGCGAGCCTAAGGATTATTGTGAGTGAGTGACCTGATTCGGGTTGGTATCGCGGGGGCACGACGAGGACGTGCATTTGTCACAGGGTTGAGGGCCATTCCGAATGTAGAAGTCACAGCTCTGTGTGATATCGACGCTGATTTCCTCGCGGAGCAGGCCGATGCTCATGGTATCCACGGCCGATTTCTAGATTACAACGACCTTTTGAACACTGATATCGATCTAGTGATTGTTGCTACTCCTATGCAACTTCATGTGCCTCAATCGCTCGCAGCCCTGGCAGCCGGCAAACATGTAATGAGTGAAGTAACAGCAGCGGTGTCAATAGAACAGTGCAAGGAACTGCTGGAAGGTGTGGAAGCGGCCAAAGCCTCTGGTTTGAAATACATGATGGCTGAGAACGTGACCTACTTTAGAAATAATGTCGTGATACAGAACATGGTGGAGCAGGGTGTATTCGGGGATATTTACTATGCCGAAGGGCAATATATTCATAATTTAAAGAACCTGCGTTCCAATATTCCGTATTCCGATGCGGATGGCTCTCCTACCTGGCGGTCTCGGTGGTTAACTGGTGTCAACGGCTGCACGTATGCCACACACCCTATTGGACCTCTGCTGGAGTGGTTTCAAGAGAAGGTGGATTCTGTTGTGTGCCTGGGCACCGGTAGGCATACGGCCCCAGAACAGCTCGCTGAGGACAGCACCACAATGCTCTGCAAAACGGATTCTGGTGCGCTGCTAAACATTCGTGTAGACATACTGTCGAACGGACCGCATTCCCCCCGGCAAAACTATCATGCGCTTCAGGGGACAAAAGGGTGCTATGAGGCAGCCAGAGGACTTGGAGATAAGCCAAAGGTCTGGCTGGATCGCTGGGAAGCCGAAGAATCAATCCGGGAAACTATTAATACGGATCCCTACCAGCTGTATGGGTGGGATTATGGCCCAAATACGCGTGGAGTCGGGACAAAGGAAATTACTTTTGCGTGGCGCCCACTGGAAGATCTGGCAGATGAATTTCTGCCCGAGATGTGGCGGAATCCTCCACCTGCAGCCCTTGCAGCCGGCCATCACGGGTCCGATTACTTTATTGTCAAGGATATTATCGATGCCATACGCGAGGATAAAGAGCCCCGTATTGACGTCTATCGTGCACTTGATTACACATTGCCGGGACTCATGTCAGCTAAATCTATTGCCCTCGGCGGTATGCCTGTCAAAGTACCCGACTTCCGCTCCGGTCAGTGGGGGTAAAGAGCGGCCGTTCAAGCAACTGGCTGGCAGCTGGATTCTGACCAAGGAGCGCGGTGGAACCCACCTAGAGTTGGTTGTGCAATTCGAGTCCCGACTGCCGTTTGCAGCCACACTTATGTCTC
>CAUZOD010000322.1:0-3733 GCA_963581115.1 Phycisphaerae bacterium
GGCCCAAGGGCACTATGAGCAGGTCATTGCACTCTCGGAACAGGCAGATATGGCCAATTTCGGTGCCTTGGCACAAATGCGAATCTCGCTTCTACCACAGTTGCAGGCGCCGATGGACTTTGCTCCCGAAGCAGCCCCGCCTTCTGATGAACCGGCGGATGAGAAGAAGCCAGTCGCGACACCGGAAGAGCTGGATGCACCCGGCACCGACAGCCCCTGATGACTGTCGCTTCCCCGGGTAACTCTGATGCCGGGACACCCGATCCAAGGGGCGATTGGCGGGATTCGACACCAGTACCAATACCTGACGGTCTGTCGCAGGAACGGCGACATTTCGTTCTATCAAAGGATTCCTCGCAACGGCTGGATACGTATCTACACAGTCGTCTGAAAGGAATAAGTCGCCACCAAGTGAAAAAGATCATAACGCTCGGTGGCGTGCTCCTGAACGATCGCATTCCCAAACCCAGCGCATCACTGCGTTGTGGCGATGTGGTCGAGGTGCTAATGCCACCGCGGCCAACAGTCGAGATGAATCCGCAGCCAATGCCACTGAAAATCATCCATGAAGAACCGGGATTTATCGTGATCAACAAGCAGGCTGGACTGATCGTACATCCGGCACGCAGCCATCTTCACGGCACGCTACTCAATGGACTGACCCATCATTTTCAAGAAGAGAACCAGACCCTGTCATCTGTCGGCCGACGTGAGGCCCGACCTGGCGTAATTCATCGTCTGGACATGAATACCACCGGCGTAATCGTGGTTGCCAAGCAGGACTCAGCCCACTGGGCGATCGCCAAGCAGTTTGAAGACCGGAGCACACTGAAGGCGTATTTGGCGGTGGTGCATGGGGCACCCAACGAAGCCGGCGGCGTCATCGATCAGCCAATCGGCAAGCATCCCACGATCCATGAGGCTCAATCCATTCGGCATGACTCCAGCGGCAAGCCATCGGTGACAATCTTCCGCGTCCTAGAGCGTTATCACGGCTACAGCTTTGTTGAATTAGAACTAAGAACCGGCAGAACCCACCAGATCCGGGTACATCTTTCATATCTGGGATATCCGCTGGTCGGCGACATTATCTACGGCGGCGAGGTTGTCGGGTTGCCGGAAATTGACCAGCCACCCCCGCCTGCCGGAGCCCGTCCCTACCTTGCCTTTGCCCGTACAAAAGAACAGGGGGCGAGGATTGAACAACTGGCCCGCAAGCGGACCGATGTGATCATGTCCACTCCGGCTTTGCACGCAGCGTTGTTGCGGTTTAGTCATCCCGACAGCCAGAAGCCAGTGACTTTTACCGCCCCGGTCCCCCAACCACTGGCCACGCTCATCGGACATCTGCGTGCCCATCTCAAACCGGGCCCAGTGGCCACCGATGGGTGCCATGTCAATCTGAACCAAGCAGTGCCTTAGACTCTATCTCGCCAGGTGCAGCACATCGACGACACCCCGCTCCATCGCCCAATACAGGCTTTTGGCTTGTAGATGGCTACGTTGACTTGACCCAATGTGCAGTGAAGTGGATATGACGAATCGCTAGTTCTTCATCTGAGGCGGCCACGGGATATCGTTGGCGCCACCTAGTTGATTCGCCTGCCTCGCCAAGGCGAACAGCAGGTCACTAAGTCGATTGAGGAAGATGATAGCGGCGGCGCCGACCGACTCGGACTTACCTAGAGCAACGCAGCGGCGTTCCGCCCGCCGACAGACACTGCGGGCCACATGCAGCCGAGTCGCAAGTTCGGTCCCACCGGGAAGAATAAACGTTTTCAGGGGACAGAGTTCCTCGCTGATGCCATCGATGTGCCGCTCAATCTCGTCGATCTGCCCTTCGGTAATCTGCATCGGCTTCCCTGGCGATGCCAGTTCAGCACCCAGTTCAAACAGACGGTTCTGAACCATCGCCAGGATGCCACTCAGCATCGCATGATTGGCTTCGCAGCGAGCCAATCCGAGATGGGCATTCAACTCATCGATGCAACCGATGGCCTCAATCCGCAACGAGTCCTTTTCCACCCGTTTGGCACCGAACAATTCGGTTCGTCCGTCATCACCTTTCTTGGTATAGAGCTTCATTTCCATTCACTTGCTTTTGACCGCACCTCTCGCTTCCGGCACGACTCGTGCGGCTGCCAGATCTCAGGCCAGAGGCACCTCGACCTTCGACAAGTCGAATGGCTCGCACGGCGCAAACAGCCCGATGTCCTCGATCGGTTGGACAGTGTGGGTCCGTGCCGCTTGGCGCGCCGCCAGACACATGGCCACTGATTGCAAGCCGGCGGTCAGATTGATCGGAGAGTTGGCCTGTTGTGTCAAAAGTTCGTAAAAGGCTCGAGTCAATACGTCATCACCACCACCATGTCCGCCCTGAGCCGGATACGATACCTGATCAATACGATTGCTATGGTGGTCGACAAACCGCAGCGACTCCGGTGGCTGCCAATCCCATTCCACAGTCCCATTGTAACCAGTAATGATCGCCCCACGACGGCCTGCCGATTGGCGCGACACAAAATTCTGATCGTACGAGACCACTACGCCATTCTCGTACCAGATGATGGCGCTGCCGGCATCCTGGTTGCGGATGCCTGCATGAAACCGGCTTCCGGTGTGATCGAGCAATACCGTATCGGAATTGGCGATCTGTTCGGCCGGGGCATTCGGATCGCGGGTCATCTTGGCACCATGTTTGTCGGGTGCAAGAACACGTCCTGTGCCAAATATTCTCTGGGTCATCATCGCGGCCACCCGCATTGGTCGAGCACCCACCAGTAGATTCAGATAATCAAAATCATGCGTGGCTTTCTGCAACCATAGTCCACCGACCTCTGGAAAACGGCGGTACCAGTTTCCGTAGTAACAATCCGCATAGGGCACGTTGTTGAATGCCTGAATCTGATTGATGGGGCCGGTCAGCCCACGGTCAAGGTAATCCTTCGCGAGCCTAAACACGGGCGTGCTCCGCATCGGGAACGATACCACGACCTTGTTTTCGCGCCCCGCCCAGGCATCTCGCAAATCATGAAGTTCCTCGAAAGATGTAGCTATCGGCTTTTCGAGGAAGAGGGGCAAGCCTGTGGGCGCAATCTTGATTGCCATGGGTGCGTGCAGATGGCAGCGTGTGCCAATGGCAAAACCGTCGAAATGTTCGGCCTGAGCGAGCAAGTCATCCACGTCAGAATAGAAGACCACCTCATCAAGACCGATCTGCTGCTCCGTAAGGCGATGGCGAGCCCCCTCCTTATCAGGATCAACGATGCCGGTAACTCGAGCATCCGGATAAGAATCAGTTAAGGCGCCCAGCATCCTGGTGATGCGCCCACCACAACCTATAACAGCTATTCTTGGCATTTTCAGCCTTAAATCCATTTCGCGGAATGGTCATACGTAAGTCTAACAAGATTGGCCGATCGTATTGCCTTTTTGTTGGACGGACACTACCATCGAGACAAGCGTTTGATCCGCAGTACACGCAGTGCAAGAGAGCGAGTTGATCATGGCTACCCTTGTCCCCATTTCCTCTGCGAATTTGTTGGCAGATGCCTCTGCCACTACTGAAGTGAAGAATCGCACGATGCCTGATGTTCAAGGCACGGCGGATACCCGCAATATCGCGATCGACAAGGTCGGAGTCAAGAACATACGCTACCCAATCACGCTGCACTGCCCAGTGACCGGCGGCCGTCAGCACACGATTGCCCGAGTGAACATGTATGTAGGACTC
>CAUZOD010000323.1:0-3726 GCA_963581115.1 Phycisphaerae bacterium
AACGGCGTGACGGCCGTGGTGGTCGAACGCGACGGGTTGTTGACGGTGCCGCTGGAACTTGACGGGCGGACGGAAGTGGAGATTCGTCCGGCGGAGTGAAGTTCGTCCGGCCGCCACTGATTTGCCCATACAGGCGGCACTGGCGGACCAGTGGCGCCTCCTAAAGAATATGCCTGCTGCAACGGGTGCCATGGGCAGCTTGCCTGCCCGTGTTTCTGATTCGACCGATCCACTCTGAAGGTGGCAGGCAACTTGACCTGATTGTCAGACAGCCGCTTCCTCGGTGCTCTCAGATGTCACCTCTAGGAATCGCGTGAGCCACGCACGTGACTCCGAATGCATCTTGTAGTTCTTACCCCACTGGTGATAGCTCTCCGCAGCCAAGCGATTCAGCCGCGACAAAGAGAATGCCAAACCTTGAAATGCCGCCCAGTCAGCCACGATCTCTCGTAAAACCGGTTCCGGAATTGGGCGTGGCTCAGCATCAGCCTCATACCAGTGGTCAAGTTCATGTTGATTGAACCGGCGATGGTGTTCCTTCGCATCGCGAAATAAATCCTTGTTACCCTCTCGCTCGTCTGGCGCACTCGGGTAAAACTGACTGAAGGTGGTTTTGGACGCTGGTGAAATCCACGATGCGACTGCCATCGGCACGTAGGTACGGGCCCAAGCGGGCGGCATGACCCTCACTTGGATCGTCTCGCCCGCCGTGGGCGAGGGCAACCAGAACGATCCCCGTTTGAAATTCGATCTGGGCACCTATCACGGCCCGCTGACCCTGATGGTGACATGGCCGGACGGCACGTTGCAGGTAGAGAACGCCACTGAGGTGGATCAGATTATCACCATTCGCCGCAACGCTGAGGATTGAGGCGAGCGACGCCGATGCGTACACGCTTGCTACGAGCGGGGATCTGGAGGGCGGCCCAACGCGGACGGTGGCCACGTCGGTGCGTGCGATTATTTATTTTTAACAGCAATACGCGGAAAATTTTAAAAAGTCTAGTGATTGGCAAGTGGCGATGGTAGAATCGAATCGTGAGTATGGGAGCCACGGCGTATTGACCTGTGCCGGCCAAGAAGGTCGGAAGTGTGGTAATTATTTCAACCGAGGGGAGTTAGCAAAATGAGATTCAGTCATTTCTGGGTCGCGATGTTGACGTTGGCCGTGATTGCGGCGGTACCGGCGGTGGCGATCGTCGTGATTGAGGAGAATTTCGAAGACGATTTGGTGCCCGTGTACGACGGCGTGCATCAGACGCACGGTCCGCCCACCAACAACAATCGGTCGGGGACCTGGATTGCCAATCAGTACGACGTCAGTCGCATGGGCTTTGCCACCGACTTGAACGACAACGGTCAACTTGATCCCGGCGACACGTGGTTTGACCCCAAGGACATGAATCCCGACACCGGGTGGCAGTTTTCGACGGTACGACATTTCAACAGCCCCACCTATATCTCCAATCCGCCCGCGCGGGAAGGCAACGAAGGGTTCCTCATCAGCCACCACCAGGGTGACTGTGAGGCGTCGTGCTCCAATGCAACCAGCATCCGCCTCAATCGCGCAGGCTTCGTGCGATTCACAGATGCCGGCGGCAATCCGGTCATTGCCGGTAACGGTGACACGGTGCGGGGCAGGTTCGATTTCGTCGCCGCCGGTGGCAACACCGCCATTGCCCTGACCAACGACATCGACGCGATGGTGGCCCGCACGGCTGATGAGGACCTCAATCCCCCCTACTCGAAGTGGAACATCGGATTTGGCCAGCCCTTCATGCCCCTGCAACCCGACCTCGGCGGCTGGCAGGGGCATGCCATGGACCCGTACGTGGTCATCCAGGTTGAGTTCATCGGGGGGTTCAACCAGGATTTCTTTGGATCGCGTATCCAGAACGCTTCGAGTGTTCAGAGTGCGTCGTGCCAGGAGGGCAACGGTGTCAATTGCAGCCGCAGCATTGACCTGGTTCCGGACACAGACCAGTGCTCTTGGGAGTCTCTTGGCGCCGGCACATGCGGCCCGATCACGGACGAGAACTTCCTTCGCGGAGTCAATGACAATTATGGTCGCTATCAGACGCTGGAACTTGAGTATACGGTCGGCGATCCCACCTACAAGATGTGGCTGGATGAGGTGGAGGTTTCCATACAGTCGGGACGCAATCCCAACATCCCAGTGGGCCAGATGCCGTTTCAGGTCGATGACGTGGACATGGGACTGCTCGGGCCGGTGCAGGTCGACGGGATCATCTTCGGTGCCACAGGCGATCGGGCCAGTTACGGCAGCAATAAAAACGGCACAGCGATGTTTGTGGATGACATCTGCTTCACCGTGAACCAGTCTTTGAGCGACACCTGCACGTTCGAGGCCGGCCCGACGCCGCTGTTCGGTGACGCCAACAATGACAGCCAGGTTACGGGTGGAGACCTGATCACAGTACAACAGAATTTTGGAAAAATTGGAGATATCGGGATGCCCGGCGATGCCAACCTCGATGGTTTGGTGACCGGTGCAGACCTGATCGCAGTACAGCAGAATTTCGGTAAAACGCAGGTGGCGCCGGTACCGGAACCCGCTTCGATTGCGGTACTGCTTCTTGTTGGTGGACTGTTGGTGCGCGGCCGGTTGCGCTGATGGGCGCAACCGGCACCTATCCCAAGCCGGGGGTATGTAAGCAGGAACGTACCTTGCGATCTGCATCTAACCATTGAATTCAATGTTTAGACAAGTAAATAGTTCATCCCCGCCGCCGGCGGTGTAAAGCATCGCTTTCACACTTATATTTTATTTTCTCCCGATCGCCGAGATCACATATTTCAAATTGTGTGGAAAATCAGTGATGTTGCCACCTTCCCAGTACTCCGGCACGCGTCTATTTGGCGTGTGCCCGCTCTCCAGTTTCGCGACTTCGCTGAGCAGTGCCCAACGCCATCCCTGGTTGACTCACCAGTACACACAAACGTTGATCCGGCAGTCACTGATCAAAAACAGCCTGCGATCAAGTCGCACTGGATTTCACCGTCTGGTGTACGGCACAACCGAAGCTGCCGCTGGTATGCAAACACAAGAAATGAAAGGTATTGCGCCCCGGGCGCTGGCCGTGCGTGTAAGCAGTGCGGAGAATGAGAATTGGGTGTAGGGATAGCCCTCTTCTTTGCAGAGATCATTTGCCCTAACCGCCCTGCCCTCGGGTAAGGGCGGTGTTGTTTTAAAGGTATTGGGTGTGGTACCCTAGAGCCATCATTTTGCATTGCCGTTCGGCGTTGAAAGGAAAAAAATGGATCGCGTACAGATGGTCAATAACCGCAACATGTTCATTGCATCTCTGCTGCTCTTGTCCCTTGGGACAATGCCCGTATATGCAGACGAGGCAGGGATTGAATGGGATATTCTAAATCAAGAGGCTAGGAATCTATCTTGACAGGGAGAATACGCTCGTGCTGTTGTAGTTGCCAAGAAAGCGCTTGACGTAGCCGTAGAGAATGTAGGGTGGCAACATCTCGATGTGGCCACCAGCCTGAACAATCTGGCATTGCTGTACAAAAAACTAGGCGACTATGCCAAGGCTGAGCCGCTTTACAAGCGGACGCTGGCTATCCAGGGAAAAGCACTTGGTCCTGACCATCCTAGTGTGGCCATCGACCTTAAAATTTAGCAGTACTGTACAGGGACACGAACCGAATCAACCTAGCCGTGCCGCTAGAACAGCGTGCCGCCCAGATCCG
>CAUZOD010000324.1:0-3722 GCA_963581115.1 Phycisphaerae bacterium
GTCTGCAGTCAGTGGTGGAGGAGGTCGGATGACCGCAGTATGTAAGGGCTGTTTTGATGTTGTGGACATCCCCGATCCGAGCCTCGGAGCCCGCCGTGTTGATGTGAAAACGATGTACAATGTGGATCGCTTTCGCCCTGACTATTCGACCAAGGAGGGCCTTCCGATCTTCCTGCTCTCTGCGTAGCTTGGATATTAAGCCGGCTGGTGGGTCGGTTCTTTCTTCCATAGGCGGGGTCATTCTCATGGTTTCAGCCGTTTTTTTTCGATCAGGCACTGATCGGTTTCCACACTGGTTTTGATATTACATTCCGATTCCGGGGTAATGAGCGAGCACTCCTTTAGCAGTGGCAAGGGGTGTGACATGGCTGCGTATGTATTGCTCATGGGTACCGGTTGCGCGGTCAGTCAATCCAGTCGGGGCTCACTCCCTCTCGCAATAAAGTCGGTGACTATGGATGCAACCTTGTACACCGCCATTGATTATCTTCACGATCGAAACAGAGCCGATCGTGCAGGCGGTTGGTTTGACCCTGCCAGAATTCGATGCGTTGCGGTGTGAGTTGGAAACCACCCCAGTGCGGTGGCAGGGGCATGTCCTGGCCTTGGAATTGCTGCTGCATCCGGCGGACCTGGTCCTGGAGTTGGTCCTGGTGCTCCAGCACCTGGCTCTGTTTCGATGCCCAGGCGCCGATACGGCTGCCTCGTGGGCGGGTCTGGAAATAGGCAAAGGACTCATCCGGTGTCAGCCGGGACACCGAGCCCTCGATACGGACCTGCCTTTGCAGTGCGGCCCAATGGAATACCAGTGCGGCGCGAGAGTTCTCAGCTAATTCGATCGCCTTGCGACTGTTGTAGTTCGTATAGAACTCGAATCCGTGCGTATTAACCGCTTTCAGCAACATCATGCGGACAGAGGGGTAGCCATCGGTGGTACATGTGGCAACTGCCATCGCTTCTGGTAGCAGAAGTCCTGCCTCTCTGGCTTCTTCAAACCATTGCTGGAACAGTTCGATTGGCTCGCGATCTGCGGTTGCCGCAGGTAGCGATCGGCTGACACCGCGGCCAAGCGTCAATAGGCATCTTAGGATGGATTTCAGTGACATCAAGGATCCAGTGGGTTGCAGTCCCAGCCTGATTTTAACGATACGGAGAACTCGATGGGGTCCTATGCCGATCGGGAGGAGTTGGCTCGCATTCTTGATGGAGTGCGTGGCGGCCAGATCAAATCACTGGGATCAGCCGGTCTGGCTGCTCGACCTGCGGTTAAGGGAGGACTCCTCTTTGCTACCGATGCGTCATCGGTTTGGATTGGCTCATCCGTTTGGCACGAGATTATTGCCTGTCAGTTTGTGTTTCTTTCTGAGCGTCTAGCCCGTTCGCTTGGCTTGAGAGTAGCCCGAGATAGGAACTGCATCAACTGCTTTTAGAGCGGGAGCTACTGGTCGTGAAGCGGACAGGTCTATTTGTCATCTCAGTACCCGATTGCCGATCACATTATGGCTGTGCTTGCAGCAGGCTCACCGTGCCAGACCGTTGCGGTGGCATTATATCGATTCCTCCAGAGTCTTAAAATCATTCAAGCATAAAAGCCATCCTTGCAGATACGGGTAACGAATCGTACTTGTCAAGAGCAGACAGTCTTGTGCAATGGTATGGCGACTCGTTTTGGCATGAGAGAACTTGGATAGGTAGATGCATTACCCTTGCGCATTCGGTGTCTTTATCTCTGTGACTTTTGTTTATGTTTCGGTGCGATTGGCTTGCCACGTCTGCCCGGATGCCTTAGCTGAATCAAATGCGCACAACACGGTCCGAATGGTGCGCCAGATGTCGTTTTGATTCATATCGCCCGAGTGGTCGGTGGCCAGGTTTTCAATCAGGCGCCGCGTCCACTGGTCAACCGTAGGATAGACCGAGGTATCCAGATCGTTACCTGCGGACTGATCGGTCCAGATCCGAGCGTGTGGTTCGTCGCCTTGGTACACCTCAATCTTTCCCGCCGTGCCCTGGATCCACAGCCGACCGTCCCCGAAGGTCTTCAGAGATTCTGATGCCAGCCAGTCGGCTTCAACATTTGCCAAAACACCACTGGCAAAACGCATCTGGATCATGGCAAAATCCTGGAATTGGCAGTGGTCGGGTTGACTCCAATTACCGTGCCGGGCGTTGATCCACACCGGGTCGCATCCGGCCAGCCAGCAGCATAGATCAATGGCATGTGTCCCGATGTCAATGATCAGGCCGCCATTGTCGGATTGGGTCCAGTGCCAGGGCGGCCGCATTACCGGATGAAGCTGGTGTGGACCGCTGGCGAACACCCGGACTAGCTGGCCGATCTTGCCGGCAGCGAACGCGTCCCGGGCAGCGCGAATCTTCGGTGTGCCACGGTAGGGGTGGTAAGTGATAATCGGTTTACCGTATTGGCGATGGGCATCTTGGAGCCGGGTCAGTTGTGCGAGATTCAGCGCAATGGGCTTATCGCAGAGCACCGCTGCTCCCGCCGCGACTGCGTGTTCGGCCAGAGCAGTCCGCAGACGCGGCACAGCGCCGATCAGGGCCAGAGATGGCTCGGCTCGCAGCGCCACATCCAGGCGATCAAACTTTGGCACATCAAGATGATCGGCAGCCTTCTGCCGTACGGTTGGATCTTCATCGTAGAGACCGATTAATCTTAGTTGGTTGGATGTTGCAGCCGCTTGTGCCAGGCTCAGTACATGCGGATGTGCAGCGCCGAGGACAATGACATTGCGGGTCAAGGGATGGCTCCTTTGATTTTCCACAGATCTGTTGTGAAGTACTTCAGTCCCGAATCACAGATGACGATGGCAACAGATTTTCCCCGACAGGGTCCGTGCAGCAGCTTCATCGCGGCTGCGATATTGGCTCCCGAAGAATAGCCGGCGAAGATGCCTTCCTCTCGTGCCAGCCGCCGGGTAGCGTCAGTGGCTTGGTCGCTGGATATTCGAACGTAGCCGTCTACATGCTCGCGGTCGAGCAGCGGCAGGTTGTCGTATCCCATGGCGTACCCGCCACCCTGGATTGCATGTGCCGCATTGGCAACATCATTTCCAGACAGTGGCGCGGCGTCGTGCGGTTCGACAATGTAGCATGCGATTTCTGGATCACGCGATTTCAGGTACGCAGCGCATCCACTGAACGTGCCTCCGGTGCCGACAAAGTCGCAGAACACATCGATCCTGCCGCCGGATTGGTCCCACAACTCGGGCCCAGTGCCCTCGTAATGGGCGTGGAAGTTCCCAATGTGGTGAAACTGGTCAGCGAGAAATGCCTTTCGTTGCTTCACGATGCGCTGAACCTGTTGCTCGGCGAGGGCCAAGTCATCTCCCGTGACCTGCCCCGGTGACGAGCCGGGTGCCTGATCTACGAGCATGACTTCGGCACCGAGTGCACGCATCATGCTTGCCCGCTCCTGGGAATTGCCCCGGGACATGACCGCCACGAATGGATATCTTTTGATCTGGCAGACGATTGCAAGGCCTGTTCCGGTATTGCCGCTGGTCAGTTCGACTACGCTCTGGCCCGGTTGCAGCGCACCATTTTTCTCGGCATCCTCAATGATTCTGCGAGCGACGCGGTCCTTTTTCGACCCGCCAGGGTTCAGGCAGTCCAGCTTCGCCAGGATGTGACCCTCTAGGCCCGTTGTCAGTCGGGACAGCTCAACCAGGGGTGTTGCGCCGATTGCTTCGGCTACGGAGGGG
>CAUZOD010000325.1:0-3718 GCA_963581115.1 Phycisphaerae bacterium
CGGGCGATAGGTTTGCTCCGCCCTCGTCATTTCAAACCAGTACCCGCATTGAAGCTGGGACTGACAGATCCAACCTGCAACATGACGATGGGGCAGACCGCAGAGGTGTTGGCGAATGATTTTTGGATTGGCCGCGAAGAACAGGATCAGTTTGCACTCCGTTCCCATCAGCGGGCAGCGGCCGCAATCGAGGCTGGAGATTTTGAGGATCAGGTCATTCCCTTCTATGCCGGACGTCACTTCAAACCTGTAACCGCTGATATCGGGCCTCGCGCAGATCAAACACTTGAATCGCTTTCCCGGCTACGCCCAATCTTCGATCGCCGAGATGGCACCGTTACCGTCGGAAACGCCTGTCAGGTCACCGACGGTGCTGCCGCCATGTTATTGATGAACAGCGCCGCGGCCCGTGGCGAGGGGATGGAGATCCTGGGATACGTGCGGGCCTATGCCACGGCGGCAATCGATCCTCGACGAATGGGACTTGGACCGGTCTTTGCAATTGATCAACTTCTTCAGCAAACCGGAATGAGCCTGAATGATATTGATCTGTTTGAAATCAACGAGGCGTTTGCAGCACAGGTGCTTGCCTGTGCCATCGCGATGAACAGTGACGCCTTTTCTCAACAGCAGCTTGGGCGAAGCCGTGCTCTCGGCACGCTCGATTTCGACCGTCTCAACATCCACGGTGGCGCCATTGCATTGGGACATCCTGTCGGCGCCACTGGTGCTCGGATCGTGCTTAACCTGCTGTTGTCGATGCGTAAACGTCGTGCAGAATTCGGTATTGCTGCCCTCTGCGCCGGTGGTGGTCAGGGAGCCGCTCTCCTGTTGCAACTTGCCTAATGGTTCAGGGTTGTCAGGAGAATTGGAGATGATCATGCCCAAATCAATGCGAAACCAAAGAGATGAAAATAACTTTTTGATCGTCCAGTTCGACCAGGCGGATCGCCCAATCAATACTATTACACCACAGCTATTCGATGAACTCGAGCAACTGATTACAGAATTAGAGAATGAGAGCTATCGGGGTGTGGTATTCACATCATCAAAACCAGACGGGTTCATTGCGGGGGCCGATCTGTTCGAGATGGCGCAAATGGACCATGCTCAGATGCGAAGTTTTCTTGAGCGTGGCCAACAAATATTCGATCGTATCGCGTGTCTTGGCATTCCGACTGTAGCGGCTATTAATGGGGCATGCCTAGGAGGAGGTTTGGAACTGGCCTTGGCATGCACGTATCGCGTCGCCGCAGATCTCGGGTCGATCAGTATTGGACTGCCGGAAGTCAATATCGGTCTGATTCCTGCTTGGGGCGGTACAACGCGCATGACACGTCAGATCGGAATCCTTCAGTCCCTACCTCTCTTGATGGCAGGTAAAACCATGCCGCCACGACGAGCTGTGGAAGTTGGCATCATTGATGAAGTTGTTCGCCCCGAGGTGCTGTTGCAAGCGGCCAAACGCCTGCTGCGCCAAAGACCACCAAGGCACCAACCAGATCTTCTGGCTCGCCTGATCATGACCGTACCTTGGCTGCTTAAACAAGTCCATCGAAGTGCCCAAAAACAGATGCTGAAAAAAACCTTCGGCAACTATCCAGCACCAGAGTTGCTTCTAAAAACCGCTTATGTTGCAGCACGGAGAGGACATGAAGCTGGCCTCCACACTGAAAGGGAAGCCGCGATTGAGCTTGCTGAGACAACCGTTTGCAAGAATCTTATGCGACTGTTTTTCCTCCGGTCTAATGCAAAAAAACATATTAAGAGCCTTTTTACCATTGAACCAATGCCGGTCCACCACGTCGCAGTGATCGGTGGTGGCACCATGGGAGCGGGCATCACCCACAGTTTGATTCGGACAGGTATCACGGTTCGCCTACTCGAGATTAATCCTGAAGCAATGTCGGGCGCAATGCAGAGAGTTCACCGTTTGCTTGAATCCGATGTCCGCTCCCGCCGTCTTAGCCAACTGGAATCCGCTCAGGCTATGAGCCGGGTGGTGCCGACCATCCATTTTGATGAACGGGCGGGATTGAAGCTCGTTGACCTGGCCATCGAAGCGGTAGTCGAGCGGATCGAAGCCAAGAATGAAGTATTCAACAAACTGGCTCGACTGACCCGTCCTGATGCAGTGCTTGCATCCAATACAAGCTCATTGAGTATCACTGATATGGCCCAGACGGTTGAAGATGTGCAGCGCCGCGAGTCGGTCATCGGAATGCACTTTTTCAATCCAGTACCGAAGATGTCCTTGATCGAGATTATCCAGACCAAGTACAGCGCTGCCGGACCTCTGGCTACGGCTGCGGCTCTATCATTGCGCATCGGGAAAACACCGATCGTGGTTCAAGACTCGCCCGGATTTGTCGTCAATCGAATCGTAATTCCCTATTTGGCCGAGGCAATCATGATTGCCTCAGAAGGGCTTCCACTCACCGAGATCGATGTCCAGATGAAACGTTGGGGAATGCCCATGGGTCCGTATGAACTCCTGGACCAGGTAGGTCTCGACATAGCCGCGGACATATTTCATAGCGTTGGTGGACGTATGGGTGATCATATCAAGGTTCCGCCAGGCTTTGATCGCGTACTAGAACACGGTTGGCTAGGCAAGAAGACAGGTCGCGGATTTTATATCTACCCCAAGAAAGTATCACCGAACAATAAGAAACCAACGGTTAATGAGTCACTGCTTGAATTACTTGTTTCTCATCTCGACAATAGTAACCAAATCAGGCGCAAAAACGATATCGAATGGCGCCTTGTGCTGCCCATGATCAACGAAGCGGCTCGAATGTTGCACGAAGGCGTCTTTGATTCCACCGATGGGGTTGACTTAGCTACAGTGTTAGGGCTTGGATTAGCACCATTTCGCGGGGGATTACTTCAATTCGCTCACAGCCATGGATTGGCCGAAATCGTGCGCCGCCTTGATGATTTAGCTGAGCGCTACGGACAGCGGTTCACTCCATCGGATCCTCTACGTGAATTAGCAAAGAGCCACAAGCCAATGCAGTCGCTCGTTAATCTTGATTCTCCCGGTGCTGCCGAATCGGATCCCGAAAATCAACACCAGACTCAATCGCAAAGACAATGTAACTGGAGAGGGTGATGCGCAACCAAATGAGTGATACTGGAACCCCGACTGTTACGGAACCGATTGCAGACACATTTGCTGAAACTGCACTCAAACTCGGCGGAAAGAGCGAGGAAGAAGCTCGTAAGACCGGGGCGATTGATCGGGCCGATGATCAAGTCGAGGCTCTATTTGCCCCACGCTACCAAACTTCAGGTAGCCCTGTACATCGCGCGGTATGGGATGACCCGCTTCCAATCAGCCTTTTTACACCCACGGAACCCAAAGTAACCGCCGTGGCAAGAGAGGCAATGAATCTATCCCTGAACGTCATCCGCCGACACAAAGCGGCTGGAACTATCCGCACCGAACAAGGCAAGATTACCGAACAAGTGATTAGCGAACTTGGTCAGGCTGGCTACTGGGGCCTGCTGATAGACCGTCATTACGGGGGACATGGCGTCTCGTTTGGCGCCTTCTCCCGTTTGGTCACTGAAATGGCAACTGTGGACCCAACCGTTGCCGGCTTGGCCTCAGTACACGGCTGTATCGGCGCCGTCGATCCATTGCTGGCATTTGGCAGTGAGCAGCAGAAACAACGATTTCTACCTAAACTCGCCAGTGGTGAACGGGTGTCTG
>CAUZOD010000326.1:0-3687 GCA_963581115.1 Phycisphaerae bacterium
CGCTGGCCAATCCAATTCTTCCGCTACCAAAGGACAGTGAGGTGGACCCGGTGTCACCGGACTGGGACCAGATTACCGCGCCCACCAAGGCAACCTTTCCCGGATTGGGCGAACCACTGCAACCAGCCAAAATAGGCTCTTCCGAACATTCATTGGAACCACCTGCCCAGGTTATCTGGGAGACCACACCTTGGCAGGCGCACCCATCTCCGCCGCAGGTTCGTGCCGCAGACAGTTTGTCGCCGACATTGGTTCGGCCTGCCATGAGGCTCAAGTCTGCGGAGGAGGTTCCACTTATTTCGGCAGATACATTGCCGACACCTGTGGCCGAACTCCCGCAGCCGGAGATGCCCGAACTGCTAGCGCAACTACTCCAACAGTTGCGATGTAGGGACGATACCCCTCTGGTTAAGGCACTCAACGCCGCCGCACTGAGCGTGGTTGATTCCAAACGAGGCTTAGATCCGGACTTTCTTGAGCCGCTGTCTTCCCGACAACGAGCCCACGTTGATCGCTACTACCAGATGTTGACGATGCTCAAGTCACAACTAGCCACAGATCCCGATGATCGGGGCCTCGGTCACCTTGTGGAGCAGGTCAATGGGTTATTTCCTGATCCTCCGGTTGCACCTGATCCACCTGTCAAGCTGAGCAGCGTGCAGCTTTGCTCCCGAGTCAGCGGCTACGGGGTGTATGAGCTCATTAAACCTGAGCGATTTCTTGCCGGCCGTGAGCACCAGATGATCGTTTATACTGAACTGGACCACTTCAATACGGTTTCGACCAACTCAGGGGAACACGAGGTCAAACTGAACCAGGAGTTGGAACTCTATGCCCATGATGGGCTGATGGTCTGGCGGCATGAACCGGTCCAGATCGTGGATCGGTCTCGCAATAAGCGTCACGATTTCTTCACGGTGCAACTGATCTCGCTTCCGGCACGACTGACCGTAGGCCAATTTTATCTGAAGGTCCGTGTCCGTGATGAGCACGGACAGAGCCGAGCGGAGCATACCGTTGATTTGGAAATCGTTGCTGGAGAGGCATTGGCCGCAAATTGACCGGGTCTACCCCCGGCTTGCTCTGATTTTGGCACCTGCTAACATGTAATTATGCGCGAGCTGGCCGACGACGCCCGCGTCGACGAACTGATCGACGAACTCGCGTCATCCATTGAAAAAAATATGCGCGGTGGTGTTTGGGCCCTGATTGGTATCCGTAGTCGCGGAGACCTATTGGCCCGGAGATTGGCTGAGCGGATAGGCCCAGATCGGTTTGCGGGTGTTGGGACGCTGGATATCACGCTCTACCGAGATGATCTCTCGGAGATTGGACCACAGCCAGTTGTGCGTACCACCGAAATCGACTTCAGTATTGATGATCTGCATATTATTCTAGTCGACGACGTCCTCATGACGGGCCGATCCATTCGGGCAGCATTGCAATCGCTGATGGATTTTGGCCGACCCTCGCGTGTGTGGCTGGCAGTTTTGGTGGATCGCGGGGGGCGTGAATTGCCAATTGGCCCGGACCATGTGGGTTTGGCTCTAGAAGGACAGATGGACCCAGGCGAGCAGGTGCAGGTGCTGCTGCGACCGCACGATGCAAGAGATGCCATTCTAGGCGGGAGCACCCCGTGAGCGAAGACCATCCCTGGACACATACGAATTTACTGGGAATTGACCAGCTATCATCCGCAGACATCAGGTTCCTACTGAGGACTGCGGCTGGATTTGCAGATGTCTCTACCCGCAGTGTTAAGAAGGTGCCTGCATTGCGCGGGAAGGTGATCGTGAACCTCTTCTTCGAGGACTCTACGCGGACTCGGGCCAGCTTCAGTCTCGCCGCTAGTCGCCTATCGGCCGACGTGCTGGATTTCTCGGGCAAGGGTTCAAGCACATCCAAGGGTGAGACGCTTCGTGATACCGCCCGAACAATCGAATCGATGGGAGTGGACGCGATCGTCTGTCGTCACCCTCTCAGTGGGGCGGCGGTGCAACTGGCCCAGTCAGTGCGATGTTCCGTGATTAATGCGGGAGATGGCAAGCATGAGCACCCGACGCAGGCGTTGTTGGATGCCTACACAATTGCCAGCCGAAAGAATCGGGAGAAAAACTTCGATTTCGATGGATTGACGGTGGCAATCGTGGGTGACATAGTCCACTCCCGGGTTGCACGATCAAATATTCAATGCCTGCAGCGCTTGGGTGCACATATCGTGCTGGTTGGACCACCGACGCTTCTGCCCAGCACATTTAGCCAACTGGGTTGTGAACTTTCGTACGAACTGGACACTGTGCTGGAACAGGCTGACGTCATTTATCTGCTCCGTGTCCAATACGAACGGTTGGCTGGACCAGCATTTCCCAGTGCTCGTGAGTACGCGGCATGCTTTGGGATGACCACGGCGCGTCTGGCCCGGGCCAAATCAGATGTGTTGATTATGCACCCCGGTCCACTGAACCGGGGATTAGAGATTGATTCTGCCGTTGCAGACGGACCGAATTCAGCGATCCTCGAACAGGTGACTCATGGGCTGGCCGTGCGCATGGCGACACTATATCTGGTGACTGGGACGCCACATCCTGATGTGGTCTAGCTGGAGTATTTCATCTAATCTCTGCCTTGTGTGTATCAATTGTGATCTGAACAACTGTGAAATCAATCCGGCTCAGAATCCGATTGGGGCAGTGTAGGCCATGCCTTGGCATCTTGATTTTCTATATGTTCCAATCTGCCCGTGGCTGATTTACTTATCTTGTACTAGCCCAGTTGAGTGCCAAGTCTTGCCAGAATGCGAGTTGCCCGTATTTGTGATGAACATGGCAGACCGGTGGATGTGATCTGTCCGGCGTTCACAGGTCATTGACTCTTGCGGTATAACCTAGCGATGTCGCATTCAAGCAAGCCGGAGCATGGATTCCTGCTGATTATTTCTGGGCCCGCGGGCGTCGGTAAGAGTACGATTGCCAATGCAGTCCGTGCTGAACTGGACGCCGAGGTCAGTGTCTCGATGACCACTCGCCCTCAGACCGTCCAGGACGTGGCCGGGGAACACTACTACTTCGTCGATGAGCCGACCTTCCGCTCTGCCATCGAGCGGGGGCGGCTTTTGGAATGGGCCCAAGTATACGGGAATCTTTATGGTACCCCGCGCCAACCAGTGACCGATAAACTTGCCGATGGTCGGATCGTGATCCTCGAAATCGACCAGTACGGTGCGAGCCAGGTTAAGCACCATTTACCCCAGTCCTTCGCCGTTTTCATCGAAGCTCCGAACGAACAGGTACTGTTGCAACGATTGCAGACCCGTCAACGGGAGGATGAGGCGACGATTCAGCAGCGGTTCAGCCGCGCTCAACACGAGATTGCGCAGGCCCGAGCCAGTGGTCTGTACGATGCGTTTATCGTTAATGATGACTTGGACAAAGCCGTTTGCGAAACGGTCTCTCTGATTCATGAGGAAGTAGCTCATCGCCGTAGCTCAGCGATGCCGGATTAGCTGCTCGATAGAACAAAATATTCAATCGTGATATCGTGACACTTATGAACGCTGCGGTTTTCATTGATCGAGATAATACCCTGATTAAGAATGAGGGAGATTTAGGTAACCCTGATGCGGTGCGCTTGATCCAGGGCGCCGCCAGTGCCATCGCGTCCTTGTGCGGACTTGGATATAAGGTGGTC
>CAUZOD010000327.1:0-3675 GCA_963581115.1 Phycisphaerae bacterium
GCGAAAGGCGTTGTTCTTCTACGCTGACGGCGGGGCAATCAAGATCTTTGGCCGCTCCTACCCCACCATCGACCAGGTTGAGATCTACGAGAATTATGCCAGCCCCTGCGGTGGCGGGATCTCCATCGAGCATCGCACCTTCAATCGCCACGCGGTGTTGATTACCAACAGTGTCTTTCGCCAGAACAGCTGCCAGATCACCGGCTCGGCCATCGATGTACTTCCCGACAGCGCCGCAGCCATCATCAATTGCCTATTCGTGGCTAACATTGCCAACACCGGTGTTGATTACGTCTCTAGCCCTGACGCTAAGTACAACAAACAACACGGCTCCGGCGCACTGACAGCCTTTCCAGGCGCAAGAGTCCAGGTCCGCCGGTGCACCTTCACCGGCAACTGGAACGGCGCCGATGACAAGGGATCCGGCAACTTGTACGCCGATACGATCTTCTGGCAGAACAATGCAGGTGGTGGCACCTCGCCCGGCGACCGTTATGAGTTGGATATCCTCGACGCCAGCGGAGTCAAGCGATGCTTCTTCGGCGGTGATACACCCGACCTGCGCAAGACGATTGACCGCACCTTCAATGTTCTTGATGCCGATGACCCGGACTTTGATCTCCACTACGTGCCCCGTCACCCCGCATATGCCGAGGCGGGATATCGGCCGGTGACAATTGAGTGACGTCGCAAATCAGACAAACCACGGCATCTCGAGAATTACAGCATATCTGATAGCCAATTGGGCACGCCCCGGAACCGTTGGACCCGCTAACTCCCGTGTGAGATTTCCGGGTCCAGTGTCCAGGCTATTTCAATACGTGGTCCACGGGTTGTCGAATCAGACCCTGATGACCTGAACTGACACCCGATTTCCAGTTCCAGAACACCAAGCCCTGCACTCCGTTTCTAGGGCTCCTAGACCATCTAAATTTCAAAATCAGCCAACGGAAAATTTTTGCCCGCTCCGCAGGGGGGTATAATTCAGTGGCCGAGTCAACCAGTGGAGAACCTGGGTTCAGGCGGGTGGAGAAATCAGGAAAAGGCGTTCGGCGCCCCCTGTCTTCTTGCCCCATTTTACCTGATCACCCTCACTTGAAGTCCCAAGAGTCGATCATGGCGTATGAATCGGGCAGCCGTATGAGAACCAACTTCCTCCGGGTTGTGGCTCTGGCCGCCTTGGCCGGGCACGCGGTCACTGCCGGAGTTCAGGCCACGACGTTCACCGACGTGACTGGTGATTCCGGCATCGACTACATCCAGTGGGACCGCAATGTCTGGATACCCGAACAAACGGGCCAGGACGTGCACATCATGACCGGCGGTGCCGCCGCAGCCGACTACGACAACGATGGCTGGACCGACCTATTCGTAACACGCATGGGACAACCGGACATTCTCTACCGCAATCGTGGCGACGGAACGTTCGAAGACAAGTCACTTGATGCCGGCTTTACCACCGCACTACCAACCAATGGCGCCGCCTGGGCAGATGTGGACAACGATGGTGACCCGGACCTGTACGTCAGCGGTGTAAATACACCGCAACACTATCTCTACATCAACGATGGACAGGGGCACTTCAGCGAACAGGCCATCGCCCGCGGTGCCGATATCCCCAGTGTCGACCGTTATGGCATGAGCGTGGCGGTGGGTGATTACGACCGTGATGGATATCTCGACCTTCACACGAACCACTGGGGCCACGGCCTCGGAGGAACCCAGGCCGCCCGGTTGTTGCACAATCGCGGCGCTACCCAACCGGGTTACTTTGATGACGTGACCAATGTAGCCAAGGTCTCACTGGCAAATGTCCCGGCCCATAGCAACGCTGGACCGCTTAGAGGTGTCTTTTCTTTTACTTCCCGCTTGACCGACCTGGATGATGACGGCTGGGCTGACCTAGTGATCACTGGCGATTTCCATACCAGCCGGATTTTCTGGAACAACGGGGATGGCACCTTTACTGATGGCACGAAAGACGCCGGCGTTGGCTCCGATGAAAACGGCATGGGCTCAGCAGTGGGAGACTACGACGGTGACGGTGATCTGGACTGGTTCATCACCTCGATCTACGACGAGCGCAATGCCTGCGACGGCCGGACGTGCGCCTGGGGAGTGACGGGCAACCGCCTCTACCGCAATGAAGGGGAACGAGTGTTCAGTGACGCCACGACCGACGCAGACGTGCGAGATGGTGGCTGGGGCTGGGGGACGGCATTCGTCGACTACGACCACGACGGTGACCTGGACCTCGTGCAGACCGGAGGATACGACCAGAGCCATATGGAATTTGATGAACCGTTCAATGATCAACCACTACAGCTATTTCGTAACGACGGCGGCGTGTACAGCGAGGTTGCGACCGATGAAGGCATGACCGGCTCTGGATCAGGCAAAGGCCTGCTTACACTGGACTACGACAATGACGGCGATATGGATATATTTGTGGTCAACAATCAGGGCCAGCCGTTTCTCTACCGCAACGATACCAACGGCACTGCAGCCTGGTTGCAGATCGACACCGTCGGTACTCTGTCGAATCGTGATGGAATCGGAGCCCGCATTGAGTTGGACCCCGACAGCTCGACTGTCGGCGACGAGATCGTGCGCCATGTTAGTGGTGGAAGCCACTTCCTGGCCCAGAGCGAATTTCTGGCCCACTTCGGACTAAACGACCACAACGACCCGATTGACCTGATCCGCATCACCTGGCCCAGTGGCACGGTTCAGGAAC
The DNA here is from genome assembly GCA_963581115.1 of Phycisphaerae bacterium. Lineage (GTDB taxonomy): Bacteria > Planctomycetota > Phycisphaerae > Phycisphaerales > Phycisphaeraceae > CAUZOD01. The sequence continues at coordinate 2,738 of CAUZOD010000327.1, forward strand.
TGACCGATATCCCTGTCAATCAGCGCCTTTACGTCACCGAGGTACCTGCTCCGGCCACGGGTGTGGTGCTGCTCACCGGTGCAATGGTGATCATGATCAGGACCCGTCGGATCCGCGATCATGCTTGAGAAACCACAGCACGGCCATGGCAGATTGGGCGGACGGTGCGGGTCGATGTTAACCCAATGCTCAAGCTGCGATCGGACCGATGACCAGCCCCAACCACACCCTCGCGCGAAGTGGTAAAGTCACAAGTCCCGTTTCATATCTTTTCATCAAACCGGTTGACATAAAATTGCCGATTGGTTATCAATCCTCCAAGGAGCAAACCATGCTGGACAACAACCTGAACGTTGTGGATTTATCCGACCTCGATACAGATCTGCCCCTGGATATCGTAGAAACGAAGCAGATCCTGTCCATCACGGAAGACTGGGAGAACAGTTCGGAAGGAACACCATTAGATTCGCTGGGTTACCCCTCCATCGTCAAGAATGACCGCGGGCCGAACCCCGACAACAAGTTCTATCTCTATTACGCCCACCACGACATCCCCTCAGGTATCGGCTGTGCAGTTGCCGACGACATCCTCGGTCCCTATCGAAAAATCGTCGAGCTTGATCCTGACCGCGAAGACAGCAGGGTACTTAGACATCGAAACCGCCAGGTATACCACCACCTCAGTAGCCCTTCTGTCGTGTGGAACCCTCAAGCAGAGATCTGGCACCTGTATTTCCACACCTACCACAACCTGTGGGAAAGCGGGCAGGGACATCAGCAGACGTACCTGGCCACGTGCCGTGACTTGGCCACACATCAATGGGACACACTGACAAACCCGGACGGAACATGGAAAATCGTGCTCCCGGTCTCAAAAGAAGACTGGATGAACAGCCAGTCTTCCTATCACAACGTATGCGTGCTGCCCGACGGAACAT
>CAUZOD010000328.1:0-3672 GCA_963581115.1 Phycisphaerae bacterium
CGCTGCGGCGGCGGATCTACGCACCGGTTCGGGCTCTACGATGCAATGCTGGTCAAGGACAACCATATAGCTGACATCGAGTCCGACTTGCTGCAGGAAAGACTTATCACGGGTATCCACGATGCACGTCAGCGGTACGGATCATTGCGATTCATTGAAGTTGAGTGCGATACATTGGAGCAATTACAGCAAGTATTAACCTGTGGCCCCGATATTGTCTTGCTGGACAATATGCCGTTGGATCAACTCCAGCTTGCCGTGGCGATGCGTGATCGGGTGGCGCCCCAGGTGGAGTTGGAAGCCAGTGGCAACGTTACCCTTCAGGCCGTAGCCACCATCGCCCAAACCGGTGTCGACCGCATCTCGGTGGGTGCCTTGACTCATTCCGCTCCAGCTCTGGATTTGGCATTGGATATCAAATCGTGAACGAGGAAGTGCCCGCTGCTATTTTGCGTTTACTGGACTTGTTGCTGAAGGCCCGTGGTCGCCCCGTTGACTTGCTGCGGCTGCGAGGAGAAGCGGACACGAAAGATTTCGAGGCGGCGATGCGGCAACTCGTTGCCGGGGGTTGTCACTTGGAACGGGATCCAGCAACCGTGCGCCTTGTGCGGTCGGGCCTGGGTCTGTGGAAGCAGTATCTGGAACATGTCTTATGTGATGGTCCGTGGCGGCGGATTGAAATCTATCCGACAACCACCAGCACACAGGCACTGATCAAGGCCCGTCCTACTGAGGCGCTATTGGTCCTGGCCGATGAACAGACCGCCGGTCATGGCCGGCTGGGGCGTCGCTGGGTTTGCCCAGCGGGTACGGGGGTGCTGCTTAGTCTGACCCACCAACTTGATTTAAATCAACCTTTCACCATCGACCGCCTGTCTTTCCTGGCCGCGGTCGCGGTGGCTGAGGCGATCGAGCGGATTATCGGGACCACTGAGTTGATCCAGATCCGGTGGCCGAACGATTTAATGGTTAATGGCGCCAAGTTGGCAGGAATCCTGGTCGAAATCATTCAACCGGTTGGCACCGCGGTGATTGGAGTAGGCATCAATGTTGATTTAGATCATCCGCATCTGATCCAACTGCCCCCATCACTTCGGGACCAGGTGTGCAGCTTCCGTTTGTGTGGCTGGCCGGCAGATCGGCTGCACGTTGCGTCTGAAATCATTCTCTCAATCGATCAACACCTACAGGCAGAGGACGTGGAGCCGGCCATCACCCAGTGGCGGCGGCGAAATCTCCTGAACCAGGAAATGGTCAGTCTTCGCAGTGAAGGGCAGACGATTACGGGCACTGTCATAGACCTCGATCCGGATGAGGGCCTGATCGTTCGTCGCCAGAGCGGTGAAATCGTGCATCTGCACGCGTCGACCACATCGCTATTGTAAGCGGCACCGCGGTCCGGTGGCCCTTTACTGGGCCATTGCCACCAGTATGTCCAGGCCCTGTTCAAGCATGGCATCATCACAGGCATAACTGAGTCGAAAATGGGTGTCTCGCTGGCTGAAGACTGAGCCCGGGATGATTAGCAGGTTTTGGGCAACGGCGGATTCAACAAACTCGGTCGCCGTCTGTTGCAGTCGCGGGGGCACCTCGGGAAATGCATAGAGAGCCCCTCCGGGGCAAGTCAACTCGTAGTAGGGTAAGAGCCGTTCGACTACGTAGTCGCGCTTGCGCCGGTACTGCGATATTATGTCTGACATGTCCGTTTCAAGTGCAAGTTCACCGGCAATCTGGGCCATTGACGGGGCGCAGACGAACGAATACTGCTGGAGCTTCGTCATCTGCTCGATGAGAGGCTGAGGTCCAACGATATAACCCAGACGCCATCCGGTCATGGCATAGGTCTTGGAGAACCCTCGCAGCAGTAGTAAATCTGAACTGTATGAGGCTGGGGACGGGCAGTGCACGAGATCGGATCCAGGCTCATTGGTTGCGTTATAACAGTAGGCGTCATAGATCTCGTCGCTCAACAGCAACAGGTTATGTCGTTGACAGAGTTCGGCGACCTCTTTGCAACATGAGGGTGAAGCAACCACTCCCGTGGGATTGGATGGCGAATTAAACAGCACTATTCGGCTGCGATCTGTGAGCAGTGGCTCGATCCGCTGGGCAGTCACTTGAAAGTCGGGATAGGTGTCGACAAACACTGGCGTGGCTCCTGCAAGCGTGACCAGATGCCTGTACATGACAAAATAAGGGTCCGCGACGAGTACTTCGTCACCAGGTCCTACACAGGTCAGCAACGCCAGTACCAGAGCCCCCGATACTCCCGAGGTGATCAGCACATCCAAATCTTCCCGCAAGTGTGTTTCCTCGCCTGCCCCGATGGTGCTGGGGAACTCCTCCTGCAACTGTAAGATTACCTTCTGACGCAGGTCAGCGGTGCCTTGGGTTTGGGTGTAGCGGTTGAATCCGTCGTGGATGGCCGTAGCAGCAGCTGCCTTGATTGGTTCAGGCACATCGAAGTGTGGCTGACCGATCGACAGATTACATGGGGATTGCAGATTCGCTGCTAGGTCGAAGACGCGGCGAATCCCGGAAGCATCGATGTCCCGCACACGGCCCTTGATGAATCGCTCAACATCCATGAACAGAAATGATCGATCCCCTCAAGGGTGCCGGGTGACTCTTCAGCTAGCCCAGCGATATAAGTATTCGTAGCAGGACAGAACATTTTTGGCGTTGGCCGGAATCAATCTGCACCAGTCAACTTGGCGAGGGCACTTCACCTTCGCCTTCGGTCTTCTTCTTGGTTGCTTTACTTCCGGCGACGACCTTGCGATTGGCCACCTTTGGCAGGCCCAACGGATCATTGGTCTCTAGATCGAACCGTTTGCGTGCTGTCAGCTGGTCAATACGCTCGACCCGAGTCAGTACGTTGCGGTGCCGTGCGAGGTTCCCGCCGGTCTTCAAGCTACGGTCGATGCTCATGACGTTTTCCTTGCGAATCTGGCAATATCGTTTTGCGGTGGTTTAATTGCCTTGATAGAGCTTGTAGTACATATCGGACAGATCAGAGCCCTTGTTGCCGTTGTGCTGCTTCCACTGTCGCCCAATGCGTTGCAGTTTCCGCTTATGCTCATTCCAGTTCTTGGAACCCTTTTCCTCGCCTGGGAAACCTCTCAGATTCCAGACTTGAACCAGCCCCTTAGTATCCGCGGGATAGGCTGCGGCCGCAACTCCATAGATCCGGAAGAATTGGATCAACTCTTTGGCCCGCTCCGAGGTCTCTGTGGCCAGGACCAGGTGGTTCATGCCCTGCTGGCGGTGTCTATTGCCAACAGTTGCCGGTAATCGTGAGAGTGGGGTTGACTGCTGTGTTTGGCTCCGGGGACGCTGGACTGGAGCTTCTCGGGGTCGGTAGAGATTGACTTGCTGCTGCGACATGACCTCATAGCGGGCATCGGTAGCGGTGATACCTCGCTGGTGTCCAACCCAGTAGGAGATCAGGATCAGGCCTAGGATTCCTCCGAGCACGGCTACCGCTATACCCTTAGGCACGTGGAGGGCAATCGGCGCGTCGGCCCGGGGCCACCACCCGGTTAACGCCTCACGTAGTTTCTGTGAGTAGTGCGGCCCAGTTTCTGGCCTTGCGACCGCCGGCCGTTCTGCCTGCTGCTGCATGATCTCGTAGGGATGCAATTGGTTGCGATGTCGGGTGGACATGTTCAT